>JAGVVH010000175.1 GCA_019135895.1 Bacteroidota bacterium
GGAAATAGATATAGCGACGGAGCTGTTCTCTCTCGTGTGGAGTTTTTTAATATTCTCCCCAATGAGACAGTAACCAAAAATATTGAATTGCGCCCGCTTGAACCGCGTGATGTTAATTACGGGACAATTAATTTAAAGCACCTGGTCAATCTGGCTCCGAACAGAAAAGTGTCTGTGTCTGAGTTGGTGCAAGAAAGAGAATTAGTACTTTGTTTTGTTGACCCTACCCGCGAACCTACAAAGCATCTATTTAAAGATATCGCCTCTTTCAAATCGCAGTTTGAAAGCTGGAAAGGGAATATTCTTTTTGTAATTCCTTCCGATAAACGTTCTGCCGACTTTTCTGCTGCAAATTGGAAACTACCTCAACAATCACAGTTTATTTACGATGATAATAGCGAATGGATGAATGCAATTCTGAAAGAATCCAATCAGGAATTCAATGGCAATTATCCTTTGGTTTTCATTGTCAGTCGAAAGGGAGATATTGTCTTTAAGTCTGAAGGATACAGAATAGGAACCGGTGAGTTGATATATAAATCATTGGTTCAGGGATGTGTGAAAAAATAAAAATTAATGGATGGCATTATGTTACAGTTTAAGAAAATCGGTCTAGAAGATAAAGAGTTCCTTTCGGCAAAACTCGATAAATTAAATTGCTGGCTTTTCAACTACAGTTATGTGGTGCTCTTCCTTTATCGCAATAGCGTCAATTTTGAATATGCGCTATACGAAGATTTTGTCATTGTCAAAACCTGCATCCACGGAAAAAACAGATTCATGTTTCCTTTTGGAGAAGGGGATATCAAATCAGCACTGGATGAAGTTCGGAAATATGCTTTTTCTAAAGGTGATAGCTGTATTTTTATGCAGTTTTGTGAAAATAAAGTCGATCTTATGCTAGAATGGGGAGATAATGTGGTTCGCTCTGACCACTACTATTACGACTTTTATCCTGCCCGCAATGAATATGAATATATCTATCTGGCGGAGAATTTGGCTTCGCTGGAAGGACATTTCCTTAAACCGAAAAGAAATCAGATTAACTACTTTACTTCACATTTCAACTGGAGTGAAGAGGCAATTGACAAGGATAATATAGCAGAAGTGATGGCTTTCAATGAAGTGTGGAATGTGGAAAAACAAATTCCGGCAGAGTCGATGCTTAATAGTGAAAATATGGCACTAAACGAGGCTTTTCAGCACTATTTTGAGTTACCTCTTAAAGGTCTTGTCTTGAGAATAGATGGTAAAATTGTGGCATTCTCCATTGGTTGCCAACTAAATAAAGATACTTTCTTTGTACTCTTCGAAAAAGCAAATTCCGACTATAAAGGTGCCTATACGATGATAAACCGACAGTTCGTCAGGAGCCTCGGCGGTCAATATAAATATATAAACCGTGCTGACGATGCCGGAGTGGAAGGACTTCGCAAAGCAAAATTGTCCTATATGCCCGAATGCCTCCAAAAAGTTCACTATTTTGAATTGTACCGCCGCCCAAGTAATGTTAAAGATGAAGGATTTTGATATTAGATATTCCAATCAGGCAGATGTTCCGCAGATTAAAAATCTCATGAACTCTGTTTTTGGGGACGAAGAGCCTTTTCTAAATCGATTCTTCAATTTGTTTTATCAAGATAATGTCTTGATTGTGGAAGCAAATAATTGCATTGTCTCAATGGCTTTTTTATTGCCGAACAACATCATGATTCAGGGACAGTTATTACCGATAACTTACCTCTATGCCTGTGCCACTCATGCTGAATATCGTGGAAAGGGTTTAATGTCCCGAATTATTGAGAAAGCTTACGAAGATGTGTGTAAAAGAGGCGAAGTGGGATTGATCCTCCTTCCGGCTAACGAATCACTCTATCATTACTATGAGAATTTGGGATTTAAGAACTCCTTCTTCTTTGATGAAATACTATTTTCTCATAAAGAGAACATCGCTCCCACAAAAAGCTCTTCCTTTAAAATTGAAAAAATAACTGCAGAAACATATTTTCAGCTTCGAAACATCACACTCACTACTGAACTCTCCATTTTAAATCCTCTTCAATATTTTCTTTTGATGGAAACGACTCCCGAAGAAAAGGAGCTGGGGTTTTATCTAATTTACTCCCAAAATGAACCCATTGCTATCTGCTACCTCTCTAAATCTAATTCTATTTTGAGAGTAAAAGAGCTCCTTCCTTCCGATATTGACATACCACAACTTTGCTCTTTTTTGTCTCACTCCTTTGATGTCAAGCAAATAGGTATCAATATTCCCGGAACCACAAAGAAATCCGCCCAGATTAAGCTAAATTCCGCCTATTCTAATTTAGAAATGGAGAAGGGATATTTTAATTTCGGTCTAGAATAGAGTATCTTTTTTTACTTTATTTAAATCCAAAATCACATTATTAAGCATCAATAATACAATTCCAAAGTATATAATTACATTATCAAAAAATGAAAATGTATAATTAAACTCTTACCCAGGAATACTTTTGCTATTTACAGGCATTCACTCCTTTATTTCCATTAAGTTATTAAAACTCCATCCCTCTTTGATATCCCAATTCACAAAGAAAACAGCGGCATTCAAGTTATTGGAATCGATTTCCCTTTTTATGATATCTGCAGGATATTTGATTCCATCTTTATTTGTCCTTCCACCAAAGAGTCCCCAATACAAAAGGATGACAAAATCCTTACCTTGAGTTGCTTGTGCATATTGCAAACTATCAAAATTCAAAATATTCTTTGCATTGATAAGACTGTCAATAGAAATTGAATCTCTGATAACATAAGAAGTACTGTCTTGTAATTGTCGAATTAACCCAACTCCGGTTGAATTACAACCTGTAATTTGGACAGGATAGACTAACTTCCCGTTTTTGAATGTAAAAATATCATTTAGATGGAGACATTTAGTTCCCGGATAAATTTGACGGTTTGTTCTCAGAAAAGATATAAAACCTTCTTCTGAAATAAAATAATGATCAAATTCATTCAATTTGTATTTATGGATTCCTTTGGCAATTTGTTTTTCTGATTTTTCTTTAGGAAGCGAAATCCCATAAATCGTCATCATAATAGCAGCGCAACTGCAATATCCAAAAGCAAGCGCCAAACATAAAATAATAAGTTTGAAATTTTTTATCATATTTGATTACATTATTAGTTTTTAGTGTTTAGTTTTTAGTTTTTAGTTTTTGACATTTGAGTGGTTTTAACGATACTTGTTAGCATTTTGACTAACTCATCGCAATCATTAATTAAGGGTGTAATATCAAATTTAACCATTTGGCTTTTCTCAAATAGTTCCAACCAATATAAGGTTTCTCTTGCTTCTTTTCTTGCAATCGCCATTTTATTCACAAAATCGGCTTTACTAACCCCTGCTAATGCTTCATTTATATTTGCTCCAATACTTGTACCACTATGCAAAACTTGTTTTGATAAAACATACTCTTTTTGTTCAGTCATAACTTTATACAATTCAATAATCTTTAAAGCAAATTCAAAACTTCTATTTTTTACAATACTATCTATCATAACTAAAAAACTAAACACTAAAAACCATTTTCCCGTTCTATCTCTTTTTGAACCTTTTTAATAGATTCGAGATATGCTTCTTCAACGGGGGAAAGTGTTTTAACCTGATATTTTCGATATTCTGTTTCTGCTTTTTTTACAGCTTTTTCGTGGCTTATCCTTCCAGCATCCGATAAAGTTCCTTTGCCATACATCGTAGTAAATTTATCAAGTTCAGCAACCCAGTCGCTCATTTTCATCGGAGTATGTTCCATGGCTTTCATTTCTGCCAGATCAAAAAAAGCTGAAACCAAACGGTTGAGTCGTGCCAACTCATCGTTGTCGAGATAATTTTTTGCTACTGAAATATCTTTTTTTGTGGGCATTTCGGCCAGAAACGAAGTTAATCCCATAAATTCTTTTTCAGCATCAGCTCTTGAATAAATCACCTCTGCTGCTGTTTGTTGATTAACGGCATAATGTAATTTATTTTGCACAATTTTAAAAAACAAAACTGACTCAGTGCTCTTTGGGTTATAATCAACACTTGTAGAATACAAATCAAGCACTTGACGATAAATAACTTTTTCGCTACTGCGAATGTCTCTGATTCTATCTAATAATTCTTTCCAATAGGAACCGCCGCCGACTCCTTTGAGTCGTTCATCGTCCATGGTAAAACCTTTAATGACATACTCTTTGAGCCGTTGGGTGGCCCATTGTCGAAATTGAGTTCCCCGCAAAGATTTTACTCGATACCCAACAGAAATAATTACATCAAGGTTGTAATAATCAATCTCACGCTCAACATTTCTGCTACCTTCTTTTCGAACTTGTCGGAATTTCCGACAGGTTAGATTTTGTTCTAATTCACCTTCTGAGAAGACATTTCCAATATGTTCGGTGATAGTGCTTCTTCCTTTATCAAATAGTTGAGACATTTGTTCTTGCGTAAGCCAAACAGTTTCATCTTCAAATAATACATCTATTTTAATTTTTTCGTCAGTTGTTTTGAAAAGAATAATATCGTTTTTAAGATTTTCTTTTTTCATATTAATACCTTGTTATTTAATCAATGGGGACAAATTTATAAATTAAAATGGACATATAGAAACGTTCACTCAAACTAATTTATATTTTTGTTAACACATAAAATGTAGAAATTATTTAATCAAAATATAAATTAAATTCTATGTCAATACTTTTAGAATATTTCAACAGTGATTTTGAATTTAGTACTCCACCTTTGTACTTATATTTGATATCGGATTGATTGGCAATATTCACTATATGTTTCATGTTGCAAGATTTTCTTTTGTTAATTACGAATAGAGTCGCGAGCACGAAAAATAAAGAGCACACTGTCAATATTCGTCATCATTTTTACTTTATCAATAGTATGTCTTTCAAGTTTTCCTCCTATAAGTTTGTCAATCAAAACGACATACTGATATTTCGAAAGAATTGCTCTATCAAAAGCCTGATAATTCTTATCGGTCAAAGGTTGAATCAGATCAAATAATTGTAGTGTATCCCTGTTTAAAGAAGCATCCTCTACAATAATAACCGTATCTTGAATTTTTCGGTCAGGAAGGATTGGAGAACACCCATGAAGAGTAAGTGGCAACCCTTTATTGTCAAAATAAATCCCGGAGGCATGATACTCTCGTTTACTTCCATACAATATTATGAAATGGATTTGTTCTTTATTTAATTGTTTTGAAATTATGGAATCTACTTGCTCACGAGACGAATATACAGGACTTCTCATAAAATAGCAGAGAGTTTTGACAGCTCCCAAAGAAAAGAAAATATCGGATCTGCAGGAAATAGCAAAAATGGATAATATTATTGTTGTAATAATAATGCTGATGATTTTTAAATTGCGATTCATAATATTAATATTAAAAATGAGCAGGATAAGAAGTTTTTCTTTATCCTATGATGAAAAGTGCTATTATGATTACAAACTTATCATAATAAAAACAGATTTTTTTCTGCAATGCCTCAGGTGCTTGGTAGTTAGTGGAGTATATTATTTTATTAAGAGTTAAGATACTTTTTCCTGCAGGGCACCTTTTTTATTGCCTTCCACCAATAGGCGCACATAATGATGGAGACTATTTCAGGACAAGTTTGTTTTACAAAGCAAATGAATTCTATCCTTAGTTTTACAAAACAAACAAATTAAAGAGAAATCATTTATAGGAAAATTTCTCCGTTGATTATCACAACAGAAAATTCGACAATTTTCGTTTTTAGGCTGTTTAGTAGGGACTGGGGAGAAATCGTTCATTATTAAAAAGCTAATTGTTAAACGAAGCAAATGTAAATAAATATTTTTAATTATTGTTTATTGATAAAACTTTTACCAAAGAAATAATACAAAAAACTATAATTCAAAAGAACTATCAGCCTAAAATGACTTGTCCTTTGTTGCATAAACAAATTAAATTATATCCATAATAGACATTTTGCTGAAAGCAAATATCTAATCAATTACTTTCTTCAATTAATAAAGAGAAAATGATATTACCCCCTGACTTCGGAATCTAAATACTCTATTCAAATATTTCTGAAATGCAGTATTATTTTTGGAAGAATAATTCCTACTTTTGCAGCCAATTTATAAGAGTACTAAGAATAAAATGAAATATCAAAGACGATTAACAGGAGCGCGTTTTGATTGTGACGATTATATTTACTTGTATTATTAAAACCTAAATTTTTGATCTATTCAAAAACAAAAGAAACCATGAAGAAACTATTAATTATTGGGTGTTTAATTAGCTTCCTGATAAGTTGCCACAATCCTAATTCTGACAAGGCGGAATGTTATAAATTAATCTCTTACCTTGATATTAATATTGACAGTACCGGCAGATTACCTCAGACACCTTATATAGTAGATTTAGAAAAAGGTAATAAACATTTAATCGTCATTGGAACATTACATTCAAGGGATACCTGTGATCAAATGTTTACAGATATAGAAAAAATATTCGCAAACATGGAACCTGAAGTTGCTATTAATGAAGGCGGAGAGGTGAGTAAAACATATTCTGACAGAAATAGTGCTATTAAAAACAATGGAGAAATTGGACTATTAAAATTTTTGTGCGACAAGCAACAGATCAAAATGATAAATGGAGACATGCCCGATGATGCCGAATTTGAAGAGTTGGCAAAGAATTATTCCAAAGATGAGGCATTATTCTTCTTTGCATCCGAAAGATTTATTCTCCCCTTTACCTATTGGGGTGAAAGCGGGAATTTAGACAGTCTGTATAAAAGCGATTTTATAGAAGGTTATTTGGAACCGTGCGGTATTGAACTTACAACAGAAGAAAAAGAGTTTTCTTACTATCAATATTTATATAAGAAATATTATAAAAAAGATTTTAATATTGACAGTATCTGTTCTGACAATTTTTCTCCAATTAGAAATAACGGTCACTTTTGTGAAGTTGCCCGAAAATCGAAAGAACTAAGAGACCAATATCTACTACATCAGATAGAAGAGCAATTGACCAATCATGATAAAGTTTTGGTAATCTTTGGCGGATGGCATGTTTTAGCCATTGAACCTGCATTGACACAAATAATCAACAAAAAAGGAATTCAAAAAAAGTGAGAGCTAAAGGAACGCCCCTTTAAGAATAAAATCTCTTATTTACGAACAAAGTGGGGCATATCGGCCGGCAGTTCCATAGAGAGCTCTATATAACCCATAAACTCTTCATTTTCAAACCACGGAGATTGATATATCAATTTTTTAATTCCGTTTTTTTCTATGGTATAGCAATTAACCTGATGGTTCTTGTACAAATCAATAAGTTTGGAACGGGCAGGTTCCGTATGACAATCAAATAAGGATTGTCCTATGATGCTTTTCCCGTCTTTGATAAAAGTCTTAACAGATTTATCATTCATCTCTACTATTTTTCCCTCTTTATCACTGATGGTTACAGCAAAAGGAACATGATTAAAATATTGCATGATTATTTCTTTTAGGTGCAAAAATAAGGAAATATGATGAACGGAAGTGCCTCATCAAACAGGAAAGGTCAATCTTTAATATAACAACGTGTCCTGAAGTAGGGTTCTTTTTGATAATTATCCCAAATACCCACCGCATTGATATTGGTTTCAAGCTGACCGGTAGAAATAGCAGTTTTAATATTATACTTAATATACTGTTTATTCATAGCCGTATAATAGAGAGAGTGAATACCTCGCTTCTGCCAGTCGGGATGCACCCCTGTCATATATAAGTCCACAGTATCAAAATGACGCAGTGCTTTCAGAATATGGATAAAGCCAAATGGGAACAATCGCCCGCGGGCTTTTTGAAAAGCCCTTGAAAGAGAAGGGAAACTTATACCAAAGCCAACCACATTATCAGATTCATCCAAAACAAAACATATTAACTCGGGACGGGCAAAGCTCAAATAGGACTTAATATAGCAGTACAGTCTGATTTATTTTCTCTACTTTTTCAGGCACCGACTGTGAAGCATTAAACCGGAACTGGAGCCAATCTGTTGCCTTTCTAAATCCATGTTTTTCCATGTGAACAGGGAAATAGGGATAGTTATAGGCGCTAGTAATTGCCGGCAAATTTTGAAAACCTTCTATCAACATTCCCTCAGAATCCATATCAGTAAAGCCCAGTGGCCCGTGCAACCCTTTCATTCCTTTGTCGTTTCCCCATTTCTCGGCAGCATCAAGCAAAGCTTTTGAAACTTCCAAATCGTCAATGAAAGAAAACCATCCAAAACGGGTACGATAGTCATTCCAGTGGGAATTTGCCTTATGATTAATTATGGCTGCAATTCTTCCAACAACTTCTCCATTTTTATAAGCAAGGAAATAAGCTGCCTCACAATGAGCAAATGCAGGGTTTTTCTTTCTGGAAAAAGTGTTCCATTCACCCGTTATCAAAGGAGGCACCCAATTCTTGTCATTTTTATAAAGTTTAAAAGGAAATATGATGAATTTCTTCATCTCTTTTCTCGTAATCGCTTCTTTAATTTCAATCATAAATTATAAGAGTAAATTGACAATGCAAAAATAAGAATAATGATTCATAATGTTCTTTTTATCTTAAAATTTCAACATTTGCACATTGAAAAGATTATTCAGAAAAGGGATGCCGACTCACATTTTATCGGGAACTTCAATTCCCAAAAGGGACATTCCATTCTTAATAACGATGGAGATAAAACCTGAAATCCCGAGTCTCATTTTTCTCAACTCTACATTTTCTTCCTTAAAGATGGGCGTTTCTTGATAAAAAGTATTAAAATGCTGCGCCAAATCAAAAAGATAATTGGCAATGAGTGCCGGACTTAAAGTCTCACCAGCAGCAAGGACAATTTGTGGAAAATCATAGAGTAGTTTCACCAGCTCTTTTTCATTCTTGCCAAGCAATTCCGGATGACTATAATTCCCTGTCAAATCAATATTGCTGTCCACTGCTTTTCGCAACAACGACTTAATACGGGCGTGCGTATATTGAATAAACGGAGCTGTATTGCCATTAAAATCAATAGAATCGGCAGGATTGAAGAGCATGTTTTTCTTAGGATCCACTTTCAGAATAAAATACTTAAGAGCACCTAACCCTATCATTTCATACAATTGAGTAGCTTCCTCATTCAAAAAATCAGATTTTCCCAATTGTTCGGTACTCTCTTTTGCCTGTAGAAACATCTCTTCCATCAGATCATCAGCATCCACCACAGTCCCTTCTCGTGATTTCATCTTCCCGAAAGGAAGTTCAACCATTCCATACGAAAGATGGAAAATATTATCTGCAAATTCCCTCTTCAGTTTTTTAGCCAACACCAGTTTCAGAACATCAAAATGATAATTTTGCTCATTTCCCACCACATAAATCATCTTTTCTGGTTGATATTGATCAAAACGCAACTGAGCAGTACCCAAATCCTGAGTCATATAGACAGAAGTGCCGTCAGAACGAAGCAGCAGTTTTTCGTCAAGACCTTCAGAAGTAAGGTCAACCCAGACAGAACCATCCTCTTTTTTATAAAATGCACCGGCAAGAACCCCTTCCTCCACCAACTTCTTTCCTAAAAGATAGGTCTGAGATTCGTAATAGGTTTTATCGAAGCTAACTCCCAGTCGGTTGTAGGTATCTTCAAAGCCTTTATAGACCCAGCCATTCATCTTATTCCAAAGGGCGCGCACTTCCTCATCGCCATTTTCCCACCGCCGGAGCATCTCTTGTGCTTCCAACATCAAAGGGGCCTTTTTGGCAGCCTCTTCTTCGCTAACCCCTTCGGCAATCAGTTGTGCTATTTCTCTCTTACATTGCAAATCAAACTCAACATAATATTTACCCACCAGATGGTCTCCCTTCAATCCTGATGATTCAGGTGTTTCTCCATTTCCGAATTTCTGCCAGGCAAGCATGGACTTACAAATATGAATTCCACGGTCATTAACAAGATTGACTTTAACAACTTTCTTGCCGCAGGCATTCAGAATCTTTGCCACCGAAGAACCTAACAGGTTATTCCGGACATGTCCGAGATGGAGAGGTTTATTGGTATTGGGAGAGGAATATTCTATCAAAGTAATTTCATTACTCTTGTTTTTGGAAAAGCCATATTCCACCTCTGCCCGATTATCATTCAAAAAAGAAAGCCAAAAATCAACTGAAAAAGAGAGATTTAAAAAACCGTTTACCACATTATAACCACTAATTCCGTTCGGGCTGAGTTTTTGAGTAATCCACTCTCCTATCTCACGGGCCGTAATATCCGGAGCTTTCCGAGACATCTTGGCAAACGGGAAAACCACTATAGTAAAATCACCCTCATACTCTTTTCGGGTCTTTTGAACAAGATTTAAGCTAACTGAGTAATCAATATTGTATAATTCTTTAAGAGCTTGCTGTAAAGCACCCGCAATCATAATCTCAATCATAAACCATTTTTTTAGAGAGCAAAAATACAAATAAATGTTGTTTTATTAAAATAATAATAAGGACTCTCCTACGTTTATTTTAGGCTATTTTTGTATTTTTGCATGCCTTTTTTAGCAGAAATAGCAGATCTATATTTTTGAGAACCAAATAATTGAAAATGAAAAGAAAGCTCTTATTGATTACCGCTATCATTTGCCTGACTCCCACATTTCTTTTTTCTCAGGCATATCAGGCAAAAGCTACACTTGACTCTAACCGAATTTTAATAGGAGATTATCTCAATGTACGCTTGTCTGTGACGGTTCCCAACGGGATGCCGGTGAATATTCCCAAATTAAGTCAGCAAATGCTCGACACTTTTCGCATTGACTTAATCGGGAATTCCAAAATTGACACTATCCGCAATGAACGTCTGACCACTTTTAAACAGACTATCACCATCACTGCTTTTGACTCCGGGAGTTATGTTTTTCCGGGAATTCCCATTTTTGGTGCTGACACCAATATTTTAGCTCAGACAGAACCGCTCTTTTTTCAGGTTAACACCATTTCGGTAGATACTACTGCTGCTTTCCGTGATATTAAACAACCGGTAAAAGTACCTCTTACTTTTAAAGAAGTGCTCCCCTTCATTCTCATCACTCTTGCCGTGGCTGCCATCTTTGCCCTCTTAATTTATTTTATCATTAAATTCAGGAAAAAGCAAAAGCCTAAAGAAATACTCGTTAAACCAAAGCCAAAAGTGCGTCCCGATATTCTGGCATTGCAGGCACTGGAAAGATTGCGACTCAAAAAGCTCTGGCAAGAAGGGAAAATAAAACAATTTTACACGGAGCTGACAGAGATTATCAGAACCTATCTGGAAGGTCGCTATGAAGTAAATGCCATGGAGATGGTATCAAGCGATATTCTTGAGGAACTATCATCCAAAGAGATTCCCCATGAAATGCGCGAAAAGCTTCGGGAGTTGCTGCTGATTGCCGACCTTGTGAAGTTTGCCAAATGGGACCCGATGCCCACCGACCACGACCTCTGTTTTAAAAATGCCCGCGAATTTGTTGAAAAAACAGCGGAAATCATCTCTAATGAAAATAAAAGTAAAGAACCTAAAAAAGAGTAAAAGATGAAATTTTTCTCAGATTTATTCCAGATTCTTAAAGATGTAGAATTTGCAAATCCTTACACTTTTCTGCTTTTGTCACTCATCATCCCCATCATCGGATGGCAGATATGGAAAAGAAATAAAATGCAGGCATCTTTGCGTGTTTCAACTGTAGCTGCTTTTAAAAAATCGCCCAAAACCTGGAAACAGCGCTTCCGCTGGCTTCCTATTGCCACCGAAACCATTGCCATCGTTTTCCTCGTCATTGCGCTGGCTCGCCCTCAGTCGGCCTTCCGTCAACAAGATGTTGAAGTAGAAGGAGTAGATATTGTCCTGGCACTCGATATTTCAGGCAGTATGAAGGCAATGGACTTTCGTCCGAACCGTTTGGAAGCCTGTAAAAAAGTGGCTGCTGATTTTGTGAGCGGACGCCCTACCGACAGAATTGGGCTGGTAGTGTATGCCGGAGAAGCTTACACCCAATGCCCCGTTACCACTGACCACCAAACCCTTTTAGGACTGATGTCAAAGGTAAAGTTCGACCTGATAGAAGATGGCACCGCTATCGGAGACGGACTGGGAACCGCTATCAACAGGCTTCGGGAAAGTGATGCTAAAAGTAAAATTATCATCCTTCTGTCAGACGGTGTTAATAACTTAGGCTATATGGATCCCTATTCTGCTGCAGAAATTGCCAAAGATTTCAATATTAAAGTCTATACCATTGGCTGCGGCACCAACGGAGAAGCTCCCTACCCCAGCCCTTACGGGATTGTGAATGTCCGGACTGAAATTGATGAAGCATTGCTCAGCTCTATTGCCAATGTGACCGGTGGAAAATACTTCCGTGCCACAAATTCTCAAAAACTTAAAACTGTCTATGCTGAAATCGACAAGATGGAGAAAACTCTAATTCACGAAACCACCTTTGAAAATAAAGCCGATGAATTTGCCCCGTTTTTAATTTTGGCACTATTTTTCTTCGTTCTCTTTATTTTCCTCAGATACTATGTTTTTAAAACAATTCCATAACCCTTACTGACCTTTATATCTTTCATCAATATTAATCAACAAAAAAATATACTATAAAACACCATGTTTAGATTTGAAAATGAAAATTATCTCTATGGCTTAATCATCATTCCGATCTTGATTGCCATATATATCTTCTTACAGATCAGAGCAAAAAAGAAACTCGCCGGCTACGGAGATTTGAATCTCTTGGACAAACTCATGCCGGAGCGTTCCCTTCCCATGCAACATATCAAATTTTCATTGCTCCTGGCAGCGTTAGCATGCATGATTCTGGCTATTGCCAATCCGCAAGTTGGCAGCAGCCTCGAAAAAGGGACCCGTAAAGGGGTGGATATCATGATTTGCTTTGACGTGTCAAACAGTATGCTGGCAGAAGACATCCAACCCAGCCGACTTGAGGCCTCCAAAATGGCGATGGCTCGTTTTATTGACAAACTGGAAGGTGATAGAATAGGGTTGGTGGTTTTTGCCGGGAAGTCGTTTGTCCAACTGCCTATCACCAGCGACTATGCAGCTGCCAAGATGTTTATCAACAATATTTCTACCCGAATGATTAATGAGCAGGGCACCGACATTGCCTCAGCCCTTGATCTGGCTGCAGTCTCCATGCTCCCTGAAGAAGGTGACCTGAGAAATAATGAAGAGTTGAAGAAAATGACTTCCAAGGTAATGATTGTCGTTTCAGATGGCGAGGACCATTTTGCCGAAGCATCAGATATTGCCAAAAAAGTAAAAGAGTTGGGGATTACCATTCATACTATCGGCATCGGCTCCACACGCGGAGAACCTATTCCCGTAAAAGGGGGAGATGGAACAGTAAAATACAAGGAAGACAAAGAGGGAAATACCATCATAACCCGCCTGAATGAAGCTGCACTCCGGGATATTGCAAGTGCCGGCGGCGGGGTTTATGTACATGCAGATAATGCCAATATGGGCTTTGACGCTATCCTTGACAAAATAAACCTGATGACTAAAGTCGATCTGGCTGAGATTACTTTCTCGAAATATGACAGTAAATACCAGATTCCCCTTTCTTTTGCCCTCATCTTCCTGGTCATCGAAGCACTTTTGTTTGCCGTTAAGCCCAAATGGATTGATTGGTTTAAAGAAAAACAAAACAGATATATTATGAAATCATCTCTTCTTGTTATCTTTTTATTGTTATCCTTCAATACCATGCAAGCTCAGACGAAAGCTGAATTGAGTGCCATCAGAAAAGGAAATACCGATTTTAAAACAGCGGAGCAATATCGGAATGAGGCGATGGAATTGCAAAAGAAAGGCGGTGAAGTTAACACTTACAATGCCAACGAAAAATTTAAAAAAGCATCAGAGAACTACCAAAAAGCGGAAGTCAATTACCGCAAAGCGATGGAAAGCACTAAAAATTATGATAAAGCCAACTATAACTTAGGTGCTGCACTCTACCGACAAGAGAAATATGAAGATGCCGCAGAATCATTTCAATATGTGGCAGGAGAAAACTCCTTTGATAAAAAAATTCGCTCTAAAGCCTATCATAATCTGGGAAATTCAATGATGAAACAGGAAAAATATAAAGAAAGTATTGATGCTTACAAGAATGCCCTGAAACTAAATCCCTCCGATATGGATACCAAGTATAACCTTGAATATGCTAAGAAAAAACTTTTTGCCCAACAACAGCAACAACAACAAAAACAGCAGCAGCAAAATCAAAACGGTCAGGGGAAGCAACAACAACAGCAACAAGGTCAGGGAAAAGATAATAAGAATCAGCAAGATCAAAAGGGAGGACAAAACCAACAAAATAAGGATCAGCAAAATCAGCAGAATCAGAATCAGAATCAGCAGAATAAGGGAGATCAGAATAAACAACAACAGCAATCTGCTGCCGACCGACAAAAGCAACAGGACAACAAGCGGCAGTTAGATGCCTTGCAACAAAACGAAAAGCAGACCAAAGAAAAAGTGCAACAGCAAGACTTACGCAACGGACAGAAAGTACATCAGGAAAAAGACTGGTAAAAAGTCAGCCAATAAATAACAGAATAAATCCCAACAATAAAAAAAATAAAATATGGAAAACAAAATTAAAATCGGAGTTATAGGCTATGGCAATTTAGGAAAAGGAGTTGAAATGGCTATCCGCCAAAATCCTGACATGGAATTAACGGCGATATTCTCCAGAAGAGCAACCTCTATGAACAGTACATCCAACCTTGTTCCTATTGCTCAAATTGAAGATTACAAAGGAAAAATTGATGTGATGATTTTGTGCGGCGGGTCAGCCACCGATTTACCCGAACAGGGGCCCCATTTTGCTAAGATGTTCAATACTATTGACAGTTTTGACACCCATGCCAAAATTCCCGACTATTTTGCAAAGGTTGATCAGGCTTCAAAATCGGGCAATAATCTAAGTTTAATTTCTACCGGTTGGGATCCGGGATTATTCTCACTGGCAAGAATTCTCGGCTACAGTTTTTTGCCACAGGGCGAAAGTTATACTTTTTGGGGAAAAGGAGTCAGCCAGGGACATTCCGATGCCATAAGACGTCTTAAAGGGGTTAAGAATGCCATTCAATATACCATTCCTTTCGAAAATGCCATTGAAAAAGTACGTGCCGGAGAATGTCCTAAACTCAGCACTTCAGAAAAGCACTACCGCGTTTGCTATGTTGTCGCCGATGATTGTGCCGATTTAGGAGAAATTGAAAAATCCATCAAGGCTATGCCCAATTACTTTGACGAGTATCAAACCACCGTCTATTTTATTACCGAAGAAGAATTAAAAGCCAACCACAGCGGAATGTCTCACGGTGGCTTTGTCATTCGTACCGGCATTACCGGGGAAAACACCAAACAACGCATTGAATTCAATCTCAATCTCGAAAGCAATCCTGAATTCACTGCCGGAATATTAGTAGCCTATGCAAGAGCTATTGCAAGAATGGCAAAAGAAGGCCAAACCGGTGCCCGCACTGTCTTTGACATTCCCTTTGGACTCTTGTCCCCAAAATCACCTGAAGAACTCAGAAGAACTATGCTTTAGAAAGGAATTTATTTTTCTTTTTCTTCCGGAAAATTGTAAATAACAACTCCTATTAGGAAGCCTGTTATTTATCCGATTATCGCAATGATCATTCCGATTAAGGGCGCGCTATTAAAGGCCAAATGAGAGATAATTCCTATCCAGGTATTTTTTTGTTTATATACAACATACGAAAGCGCTAAACAAGTTGGAAAAAGAATTATCAGATTCCATTTCCAAAAAATATGAAACATTCCCCAAAGTGTTCCATGTATTACCCATGTCCATTTGTTAAAGGCTAATTCCTGTCTCGGTAAAATATATCCCCGCCACCAAAATTCTTCCCCAAAAATATTGAACAGTAAGAATATAAAATAGACAACCGCTATCCACCACTGCCCTTTTAAAGGTATTCCCATAAAAGAATTCACCAGAAGGTTTTGTTCAAGTCTCGGGTCAACCGACGGCAATAGGTATCCACCCCACCAACCCCATATTGTGATATAAATTACAGGTATCTATTTTTGCGAAAAAAATAAAGATGGGAAATAAACAAAGTATGATGTTCGAATATGTAGAACAATG
>JAGVVH010000358.1 GCA_019135895.1 Bacteroidota bacterium
ATTTTGCCAATTATTTTAAAAGATAGAAAACCTGAACAATGGTATGTCGAGCCGTTTGCAGGCGGAATGAATATGATTGACAAAGTAACAGGTAATAGGATAGCAAACGATATACACACAGAGCTTATTGAGATGTGGAAAGCCCTTGTTTACGATAAATGGACGCCTGACTTTTTTGTAAATAAAGAAGATTACAAACACGCAAGAAATAACAAAACACAATATGACAGTAAGACACTTGGTTGGATTGGTTTTGGTTGCTCTTTTAGTGGAGATTACTTTAATGGTGGTTGTGCTGGTATTGTAAAAACTAAGGATGGTAAAATAAGGAACTACCAAAACGAAGCAAAAAATAATACGTTAAAACAAGTACCAAAATTGCAAGGTGTAAAATTCTTTAATAAAAATTACTATGATTTGGAAATACCAGAAAATAGTATTATTTATTGCGACCCACCTTATGAAAATACTACAAAGTATGTAGACAGGACAGATTTTAATCATATTTTGTTTTGGGATTGGGTAAGAGAAAAAAGCAAACAAGGGCATACGGTGTTTGTAAGTGAGTATAATGCACCTGCGGACTTTGAATGTGTTTGGCAAAAAGAGGCAAAATCTTCTTTATCGGCAAACGGTGTAATCGGTGGTAACAAGGTGAGTGTTGAAAAACTTTTTAAATATTCTCCTACAAATGTTCAATAGTAGCAGTATCGTAGCACTTGCAAGCAACTTATATTTTAATTACTAATTATGAAAACAAAAGAATTTAGACGATTATTACAAACAATTAAAAAGGAAACAGACTTGAAGTTAATGGAAGAAATGATAAAAAATAAAAGACAGAAAAAGATATTTGATCAAATAAAAAATATATCTTTGTACTGTTTAAAAGTAAAATAAAGACATTGCTTATATTAGAATTCTGTTTAAAAGTAAAATAAAAAAAAATTATTTACATTAAAATTTAAAATTATGATTACAATATTTTTAATTTGTACTTACTTTTATTTTTGCAAAATTTCAAAAGCAAATAATATATATATGCTTTTCCTATACAATAGGGATTTCGATGATAGTATTGTGAAAATAAATCCTTTACTCAAAAATTTAGTTAAGAAACTGCCACGAACTTGGTTGTTCTATAAATTATATTTTGTTTTTATAAAAATAATTTGTGCAACTAAAAAGAAAGTTGCTGTTTCTGGGGAAATGTTACCAATTAAAGATATGAAAAGATACAAAAAATTTATAGACAAAAACGTTGGACGTTCTTCGGTAACACTATATAAATGCTTTAAGGTAATTGCTATTATTATAAAAGAAGATGATATAGAAATAAGCAAAGAAGAAAAAATACATAATATTAAAAAATCTTTAGAAGAAAAAAATAATAAAATTGATGATTCTGATATTATTATATACGAATTTAATTCTGAGGATGTTTTTGATTTATTAAAAAACATCTATAATGTTTATGAAAATATAAGTCCAAAGAATATTCTTTCTACTTTGTATCCTATTATAAAAGACGAATTAAAGTCAAAAGAAAATCTAATATTCTCTTTAATTTTTGTCAAAAAAAGAGAAGATATCACAAACTAACGTGCCGCAGCTAAAAAATCGGTCGGATAAATGACCACAAACTTTCGAGATATGATAAAGCAAGATAATAGCAGACCACTTCAAATAGGCGATAGCACCGACTGTTTTTTAGGTGCTGTTATACGCATACCCATTGAATCACACTTTGCAGGTAATTACAGGCTGGAGTATGATGGTAAATACATAACATTATTCGGAAAAGATAAGAACTATGAAGGATTTAGGTTTTCTGATGACCAACCAATATGGTATGAAGAAATGGTTTTGATTAGTTGTGTGCTTGAAGTTAGAAATGCTATTCCAACCATTAAGGAAGTGACTGATACGGAGATTGTCGTTGACTTGGGTTGCGTATAAAATGAGTATAACCGTCAGTTGGCGATTTAAAAACAACAAAAATGCTCTGGGCGGGCTTTGTAAAACCCACAATTAAATAAAATGGTAGAAAACCAAAATTTCGGACAAGCTATTGAAGCCTTAAAACAAGGCAAGAGAGTAGCAAGACAAGGATGGAATGGAAAGGGAATGTTTCTTTTTCTGTTGCCAGCAGGAACAGTACCAACTAAAGCAATTCACGACCCTGCACTAAGGGAAGTGATTGAACAAGAAATTGGTGGAGAAACATTTGAAGCACTCGGAAGTATCCGAATGTTTACAGCCGACAAGAAAATTTTGACTGGATGGCTTGCTTCTCAAACCGATATTCTTTCAGAAGATTGGGTTATCCTGTAAAAATTGTGGGCTTCGTAGGACGGTCTTTCGTGGTCGTCCTACGGTTGCCTTTTTATCAACAGAATTTTAACTTAAAAACTAAATAAAATGTACAGAAAATTAAAAAGAGTATGGTCTCATAATGATATGAATTACATACCAAAATTCAGAGAAACATTTCCAGAACTTAATAAGGTTTCAAGTGAGGAAATGTGCGATAGATGGATTTCTTTAGGAATTGATTTTTACACAGAAAAGAAAACACCAGTAAAAACATGGTTACGATTTACACTACCATTTGCAGTTATTTTAATGCTATTAATGCTTATCGGATTACCAATCGTGTTTTTAATTACTGGTAGTTGGTTTTATCCACATACAAAAAAGGATAGAATTTTAAATTGGTTCAGGTCGCTGAGACTTCTTTAAGGTTGCCGCTAATATGATGAAACATTTAGTAAGAACACCAGAGCAAGCACTTCTATATTTAGCAGATTGCACATTAGCAACTGTAGCTGATATGGCTATGAAGAAGTCGAAAAGTAAACACGAATTTCAAAGACAAATAGCAATAGCGCAATCCGCTGTTGATTGGATAAAAGATTTTAATGTCGAAGTAAAAGTAGGTTCACGAGTACATGATGTGCTTGCGTTGCCTGACCAAAAGGTTGAAACATGGAGCAAGTCGCATAATTGTGCCTAAAATTTAAAGTTATGGAACTACAAATTAATTGTTTATACAAACAGATTGAAGAATCAAACGGAATGGATGGTAAAATTGAAACTACTACATGGCACAGTAGATGGAAAACCTATAAAAGCGATAGGATGGATGATGATATGAAAAACTCAACAGTATCTCAATATGTAGATAGAGTTATCATAAACGATGCTCAACTTACAAGTAAAAGTTCAGTTGATGATATGATTGAGTTTTTGACTAAGGCACGAGAATCTTTTAAATTTTAATTGCCTACAACATATTACTTACATTAAAAAATAAAATATGGATTATATAATTGATAACTTAACTAAATACCGAGAAAATTTTACAAAGCTGAATAGTAAAGCAATGATAGTTTTCTCTATTGCCATTACTTTATATCTTGAAAAGATAAATAAACAAAAGAAGTTTCCTACTATAGAAGAGATATCGCTATATCTTCCTAAACTATCTCATGAGGATATTGTAAATGCCATTACTCTATTAAATAATAATGATATATTAGTATTCAAAAAAGAGACTACACATAAAAGTGTTGTAAAAAAAACAGCTCAAGCTACTATTGATAATTTCCTCTCTAAAAACAAAGTATGGGATTGTTTTAAAACATGGTTAGAATATAAAAAAGAAAGAAGGCAATCTTATGCTGGTGAGAAAACTATTGAGATAGCATATAAAAGATTAGTATCATTAGCAGATAATATAGAAGAAAATGGAAATGAAATAGTTAATCGTTCAATCGCTAATAATTGGTCGGGTTTATGTCCGTTACCTGAAAGATATAAACAAAACAATAAAATCAATAATTCTAAAAATGAAAATAATCGACCAAGCAAATATCATTTTTGGTCTGAAGAATTAAATAAATGGATATATATTCCTTCATGATTCACATTAAAAAATAAATTAATATGAACAAAACTATTGATATAATAATAAAAGAGGGCAAAGAATTAATATACCCTATAGAAAAAATATACCCAGAAAACGTTGATTGGAAAGCCGATTGTTTCTGTATTTATTTTTATAAACAAACTATATATGGAGGGCCATGGATGATCGCTTCATGGGAAAAAGAAAAATATATTAGAAAATCTATATCAATAGGTGAAGATACTTATACATTTAATATAATTATTAAAAGAAAAATAAACAATTTAAAACAAAAAAAATAAAATGAAAACACTTAATTTGCTTACTAAAGCCCGCTATTGCGGGTATATATTGTTAGTGTCTGTGTTTTTTTCCTGTTCAGATTTAAAGCCTAAAAATAACCCAAATTGCGGTGAATGGATTTTAGTATACTCAAATGATGGCTATAGTAGGCAAACGATAATTTGCGATAGTTTGCAAATGGTTAATAGTAAAGAAGCTTATGTGTATGTCAAAGGTGTAAAAACTCATATATTCGCTAAGCAATTTTATCCGATGTTCGTTCCTTGTAGATAATAACCGCACTCCACGCCTATGTTTTAAACACTTCATTAGGCGTATGTGCTTTAAAATTTTAAAATTATGGAATTCAAATGGCAAAATTATAATTGGAGAGTAGGACAATTATGGGGAAATTACCACCCAAATTTCCTATTATCGTGGTATTCGCCCGATGCAGTAGCACAAAGTATCGAAGATAATATTCTTAAATTGAATATTATAAATAAAGCAAAAATTGTAAATATAAAAACAGAAAATAATGGCTTAAAAATAATCCCTTATGGTGTAGGACTTGTTAGTTGTACTGAAGAATTTGGTTATGGTACATTTGAATGGAATGCACAATTACCACAAGGAAAAAACATAGTAGCGGCTCTATGGTTGGCTTCTAATCAGAGTTGGCCACCAGAAATTGATTGTGTTGAAGCTTTTACTAATAGTAGAGGGTCATATAACAGATGTTTATTTCAAAGAAAGATACAGCCTAATATTCACTATAGTGATGATAATAAAATACATCAACAAAAAGGTGCTGTTAATACTTGTAGGTTTTTATTTGATATCAATAAAGCTATTGACTATAAGATTAATTTCTTCCCAGATATCATAGAGGTTTTTTATAATGGAAAGTCTGTAATGAAAGAAACAAGAGATTGTATTCTAAAAGATTTCAAAGATATAAAAATGTTTCCTATAATGAATATAAATGTTATGGAAGGATTTCAAAAAAAAGATTTAGATTCTGTAACGACTTTTAATATCAATAGTTTCAATTATATTCCTTATTAAAAAAAAATAGATTACCAAAAAAACTAATTAAAATTAAATATAATGACAAACGAAAAATTAACAGAGTTATTAAAAATAGCATACCGATGGGGTAGAGATAATGGCTTAAATAGAAGCGAAAAGAACTTTAACGATTTACTTCAAACTGAAGCGATTAGCCAAGCCTTACGCATACTCGATGTTAGCAGAAGTGCTAATACCGATGAATATACTGAAGGATATAAAGATGGGTGGAGAGATTGTTGTAAAGATCAGAAGGCGTTTGATTAGCATTTTTGTTAACGTTCCGAGTATTGCCGTTCGTTAGCGACTTCGGAGCGAAAAACTTTCAATAAACACTAAAATTTAATAATATGGAAAAACATTCAATTAAACACGACACCGCCAATGACGGCAATATGCTGTTATCGGCTGCTGCGGTTAAATTATCCAAGGCTAAAATTCGAGAGATGGTTTTTAATAAGTATGGTGGGAAGTGTGCTTATTGTGGAGTTGACTTGGTTAATGGATGGAATGTTGATCACATTAAACCACAAGTATTTGGCGGAACAAATGATTTGGAAAACCTTAACCCAAGCTGTAAGGATTGCAACAATTACAAGTGCCATACAGATTTGGAAGGGTATAGAAAACAACTCCACAAAATGCTAAATGAAAAATTAGAATACCTGTTCAAAAGCAAAACAAAGATGCAAGTGGCTATAAATATGGGATCAATTAAGCACACTTTATGGGATGGTAAATTTTATTTTGAACGCATCGGTAGCAGTTGCCGATAACTACTTACATTAAAATTAAAAACTATGTTTGTAAATTTTAAAGATGGAAAATGCTCCTCATGTGGTGAGTGTTGTGGATCTGCACCTTACCCATTTACATTAGAAGACATTAAACGGGTTAAAGACTATGTTATTAAACATAATATTAGACCACACAAAATATTAAATGAAGATACTATAGATATGACTTGTGCTATGTTTGACTATAATACAAAAAGATGCATGGTGTATGAAGTAAGACCAGAAATATGTAGAAAGTTTACTTGTGAATATTGTAATACACACGGTAAATTTAAAATTAAAGATGCAGTAATAACTAAAGATAATAAAATGGTTGTAGCATCAATGGACTCATTATTTAATGCTTCTCCATTACAAATTCTTGTATCGCTAATGTTAATGTTAGAAGAAGACTATAATGTTACAGTAACTAAAGATAATTTAAAACTCTTTTCTGATATATATATTATGTTTCTATCAGAGAATGATGAAGAACTTGTAGAATTCTATTCACCGTCTATTCATGTTATAAATAACGCGTTTGAGGTTTACAAAAAAATAAAAGAAAAAATTAAGATTAATAACGTATAAAGAAAGAAAAATCACCATTCTCTTCGGCTTTTTCTATAGCTAAATCTATATCTTCTTTTTGCTCTTTATACATTTTAATATAATCTCTATTCATTTTAAATTCTATAGTTTTATATCGTGATGATATTATTGATTTTGTATTACTAACGTTTAACTTTAAAGCATCTTCTATTTCAACTTTTTGCTCATGAGTTAATTTACTGTTTTTAAAGTTTGCATTTAAATAAGCTTTTAAAAGAATTGGATTTGCTTCCTGAAATAAAACATCCCATTTCTTTTTATATAACGTATTTAATCTATTTTTATCAAATATATCAAGAATTGTTAATCCTTGTTCATATATTTTAGTGTCTGTAAAAATAGTTCTTTTGTTCATTATAACATCAATAGTTCTATCTTCAAATCCTAAATTATTCTTTTCTAATAATAAAGCAATATCTATAATCGAGTGTGTTATTACATTGGGGCTTGGTACAAAAAACGTAGAACTTATTATTGATTTTTCTAATCTTGCAGGAGTATATCCAAGTGTTCCATTCCACATCTTAATTAAATTAAGACCATTAATATATATCATATTAACATTACGAATGCTTGGATTACCATCTGCTGTAAAAGGTTTTAAAGCTGAACCAAAAGAAGTGGCAAAGTCATTTATTTCATAACCAGAAGTATAATTATTTACAAGTTTATTAATTATACCTTGTGCTATAGCATTCTTCCTCTCAATTTCATTTATTTCCTTGTCTATTTCAGAATAAGGTATTTCAGGAGAAATATTTTTTGATAATTCATCATCATCATCGCCTCCTCCAAAAACTGAAGATAATATTGTATATCCAACACTTAATAAAAGTTGAATCATAATAAACTTATTTACTTCCGAAGATAATACAAATGAAGATTGTCGTAACATAGCCATATCAGAACGAATCTTTTCAGCCTCTAAAGCAAGTTCAACGCGTTTTTCAACTGATGCGTCTTCCATTGAGAGTTCTATTTCATTAAGTCTTTTCTCATACGAAGATTTAAGATTTGCATTTTTACTTATTTTTGCTTTTGCTTTTGTGACTGTAGGTAAATTTGTTGGAAGCATATCTGCCATCAATCTTATCAATCCATTTCCAATCATTTCAACAGCCTTTGTTATTTCATTTTTTGTTACTTCACTTTCTTTTTCTAAATCGCTAAGAGATTTTTTAAATAATGATCTGTTTACAGTATAATTACTGGCAAGAGCTTTACATTGTGATGCAATTAAAATAGCTGCAACACCAGCAACAGGAGAAAACCCTAATGTTAATAATGTTGTTCCCAGAGTACCAGCAGAAAGAATGCCAGTAATAACATGAAATGCCATATTTGAAATAGGATGTTTAGCGAGATCAGTCATTACTCCTATAGGCTCTATTTTATCTGTAATCCAATTTTTTCTTCCTTCTATATCTTTTGGATTAAAGAATCCTTTATACGAACGATTAATTCCCTCTGGAACCCATCTCATATAATTTAAAATAAATCTTCCTAATGCACGAGAAAAGAAATATGGTGTATCATCTTCGGAATAATTTCCATTATTAAGATGATTAACCTTTCTATATTCTAAAAGTTTTTGTTTAAATTTACTTTCTGGGTTAGCTACAAAAAACTCCGAATGAAGATATTCAAATCCTTTTTTAAGAGAAAGTTTTCCACTTT
>JAGVVH010000406.1 GCA_019135895.1 Bacteroidota bacterium
AAAATCTATCTTTTCAACTTTTTCAAATTCATCAAAGACTCCTCGTCTATAAAGCACTATCAATCCAAGATCATCATGTATCATTTGATTTATTGATTGTGAATCTTGATTATGAAATGCTTTAACTATTTTAATAGCATGTTTCTCAAATTCATTGTTCTCAATATTCTGACATGAGGAGTTTAATGCAAGGATGAGAGCTGCCAGGATTAGCATAATCGATTTCTTGTTTATCATTTTCTCAACTTCGTTAATGCCACACAACGTTTGGCGGTATGGTTAGTTGCCGATTTCGAAGCACTTTCCTATCAAGTTACAATTACTTTTGATACGAGCTGTGCTGCTCGAATACGCACTGCACCGGCAATTAACTATACCGCTTGTTAGCATGCGTACTTTATTTATTATCAGTTTATATCAATATTTTTCTCTCTTTCAAAATACCGTAAAATTTGTCTTTATAACTATCAGAAATCGGAATCAAATCTTTTCCAATTCGGATTCTGTTTCGCTCAATATTCTTAATCTTTGAAATTGACACAATATATGAATTATGAACTCTTTGAAAATCAGTCTGAGGTAATATTTCCAACAAATTCTTAAATGTTTGTAAAGTCATAATTTTTCTATCTGTAGTATGAATCTGTAAATAGTCTTTCATTCCTTGAATGTACAAAATATCCTTAATTTCAATTTTCTCAATACGATATTCTGTTTTTACAAAAATGTAGTCATTAGAATTATCGCCTGTTAATACACTTAACTGATTATAAACCTTATCTACAGACTTTAAAAACCGTTCAAGCGTGAACGGTTTTAATAGATAGTCGGCAACATCTAATTCATATCCTTTTAGTGCATATTCATCATACGCAGAAGTAATTATTACTTTTGGCTTGATTTGCAATGATTCCAGAAACTGTATTCCTGATAGTTTCTTCATCCGAATATCTAGGAATATCAAATCAACTGGGTTTTTCTTTAGAAATCCAATCGCATCAACTGCATTGTTAAAAGCTTCCAATAAATTGAGGTAATCAATTTGTTCAATAAACTCCTTAATCTTTTTTAAGGCAAGGGGTTCATCTTCTATGGCAATGCAATTAATTTTCATTTAGTTCTAATTCCAAATTAACTTTAAATATTGAATTCTCTGAATTGATTATCATTTTATATTTGTTATTATAAATCAAATCTAATCGTTTTTGCACTGTCTCTAAGCCAATACCTTGAGTTTTATCTTTATCAGTTTCGGCTTTGTCGTATTGGTTTTCACAATTAAAAACTAACTTACTATTGTTTATTGAAATTTTAACAATTATACCATTTTCAATGCTAGAATCAACAGAGTGTTTAAATGCGTTCTCAATAAAGGGAATTAATATCATGGGAGCAATTTTAAATCCTTTATAACTACCACTTATTGAGTAATTGAAGAAGTTTTCGTTTTTAAGTCTCAATCTTTCCAAAGAGAAATAATTCTCTAAATACACGATTTCGTTTTGTAAATCAACAAATTCTGATTTGCTATCTTTTAGCATATAACGCATAATATCAGATAACTTGACTAATGATTTTGAAGCTTTGTCCTGGTTATCATGAATTAAAGTATCAATATTATGTAGTGTATTAAAAAGAAAATGAGGGTTAATTTGATTTTTTAAAATAATCGAAATAAACTTCCAATTGTTGTCCATAAAAAAATAGATGACAAAGGTGCAAGTCCAAAAGCGAAAGCCTTTTTTGAAAAAATAAAAAGAATCAGATAGGAAGTTACTATTCCAATAATAGTATATAACAAGAATTTCCGATTCCACTTAATTTTCATTATAAGTAGATAGCCAACATAAAAGAATACAGGTTGCGATAACTTCACGTATGTTGAAATTATCCCAAACTCTTTCGGTGATAAATGTCTGGCTAAAACAGGAGCAATAAAATTAGTAGCTAATAATGCTATCCAAAAAAAGATGTGAATGTAAATAATAACTCATTAGTGTCCACTAAAAATTAAAACACAATTGAGCTTGCCCAATATCAGTCATATCCTCTACTGCCTCAGTTCTTTCAAAGAGTTCTCTGATCGGAGTTTTATCCAAAAGCGACATGCTCAGGATGCGGAGAACATCAAACGTACTGCGATTAAGATGAAGGTCATGTTCTATAATGGCGACAAGACAATATGCTGTGATTGCCGAGAATATTTGTATTCTGACGGCATTTTCGGTAATTCCCCAGAAAGACTTTACATGCAGATGCTGCTTTATCCACCGAAAAAACAACTCTACCTGCCATCGATTCTTATAAAGCAAGACAATATGTTCGGCTTTGACTTCAAAGCTGTTAGTAAGATATGTAAAGCTCCTGTTGTGTTCCGTAGAATAATAAACAATACGCCGGAGAAGACTCGGATATTTTTTCACCGTTTTGTTGTGTTCCGTAGAATAATAAACAATACGCCGGAGAAGACTCGGATATTTTTTCACCGTTTGTTGTCCGGTAAGACGTATCGTCTGGTCAAAGAGAATATTATCAGGACCTTCGAGAAGATCTTCACCCTCCACAATTTCATATTGAAGATGACCTCTTTGCCTGATTACGAAATTGGAACCGATGAGATTGACTGTAAAAAGTCGCGCAAGGTCAAAGTAACCTCTGTCAAAGATATAGTATGCATTAGGCTCATAAGGAATCTCATCCATGGCATTCATATCATGGACTCTGGCCTGGGTTATATGAAGAAATGTTGGTATCTGAGTAACAACATCATAAAGGGTGTGTACTTTGATTCCGCCTTTTGCCTTACGAAAACTTGCCCACCAGAAAAGGTTCAAACACAGGTCTATGGTAGTAGAATCGAAGGCGTAAAATCTGCCGGCAATGACAAACTCCCGGGTAATGCGCTTCCCCTGGGCGATAGATATCATTTTGTATGCAAATTCCTCAAAGATCTTGCAGTCCCTGTTCGCATTTGCCTTGGCAAGGTTGCTGCGCTTTATCGAAGATTTACCGAAACCGAGATGATAAGATTTTTGAGAATGAGCAGCCATTACACAGACAAGCTCTCTAAGGCTTTCGCAGCCAGACAACTGACCATACATCATAATCAGAAGCTGATTCCAGCAACTGAACGACTTGATGTATTTGTCTCCTTGATATTGCATAACAATCCAATCA
>JAGVVH010000089.1 GCA_019135895.1 Bacteroidota bacterium
TAACGTTCGGCGGTATGTTATGTTTGCGTACCCCGACCTCTGGGAGGGGATGGCGTGGTTTTTGCCAACGCGGCGCCTTACTATATTTTCATTTTGATTACTCAATGATCCCGCCGCAACTATAAGATTACTTTTAATTAATAATCTACCTTAAACTGCCTTCTGATAAAGTAGAGAAGCAAAAACCATGACAAGCAAATGGAATATACCGACCTGTTAGCTGCCGGCGGTGTTTTCAAATGTGATCAGAAACGTTTCAGGTGTCATGACTGGTAGCGAACTATCCTTGTAGTCTTTTATATTTCTTGTGATTATACAGTCTACCTTTTTATGTTCTTGAGCTGCAAAATATTGAATGGAATCCTCAAAGTCTTTAAAATCCGAGTTAAGAGCAGACTTAACAATATCACTATCAACTTTCAGAATATCTACCATATCAGATAATTCCTGAAGGCTACTGATAACCTTTTTGTGGGTTCCGACCTTTCTGAGAACGTAATATAGGTTGCTGAACGAAAGGGATGAAACACAGCCCTTGATTTTCTTCTGATCTATCAATGAAAATATTTTGGCAGATTCAAGCGAAAAGGGCTTTCTATCAGTAAGGAAGTCAACAATGACATCTGTGTCAATAAATACATTTTCCATTCTAGAGGTATTTATTGGTCAGTTGATCGGATAATTCTTTCTTATAATCAAAGTTCTGAGGCACCTTAAATGAGCCGTGTAATGATCTTACTTTTGGAGTCAACTCATTATCACTGATAGCTTTTCTATGTGTTAAAGCTTTAAAATACGTTTCAACCAGATCTGAAAGGCTTCGCCCTTTATCTTTTGCGTACGATTTAGCCTTCTGGACTAATTCGCTGTCTACATTGAGTGTAAGTTTTGTGTCCATCTCTACGTAATTTTATTACTGTAAATATACGTAATTATTTTAAAATACGTAACATATTGGGAATAATATTACGTGACTTCCGCTTGCAGCTAACGTTCGGCGGTATGTGGCGTTGGCGCAGAGTCGCGGTGGCGCGTGTTTTTGCACTCGTGGTGCGATGCAGGGTTGGCAAAAACCGTGACACCAGGAGGGGGTCCCCGGCGGGAGCCGGGGCAGGCCGCACCGCTGACCACTAAGCGCTCCTCTTTAGCCAGAAGGTTCTCGCGGTGCGGAGCGCCTATGCCATATACCGACCTGTTAGGCTTAGTTTGTTTTAGTAGCCAGGCTCTAATCCTTTCTCTGTTTCGAAGCTAAATATTGGATTGTCTTTTCTTATTTCTTTTTTAATATGCGGGTAGATTTCAGCCAACCACTTAAGATCCACCATTTCATAGGTGAAATTCATATTTTTCAGAAGCTTATAACGCTCTACTAGCGGTTTAAAAGCTTTACCATGATAAGTCATACAATTCCACGCCAATAAATTTATCTCTGGAGCTGAAAGTTGAGCTCTAAGGAGACTGACATATTTTTTCTTTTCTGAGAGGGTTTTCAATGCTTTTGATTCATCAATGAATACTACAATATGGTAAAGGTTTCTGAAATAGTGACTTAACATATAGCCATATTTCCCATAAGTGTGATGTAAAAAAGCATGTATAAAGATTGTTTGGTAAGATTTATCTACGTGAAATCTAATTTTTTTCACCTCAATGAACCTGTGTTTAAAGTCTCTTGCCAAAAAGTCGAATGCTTCTAGTTTTAAGAATGTACTCTTTTTCTCTGGCATTGGTAAAATACTATCATTTGGATCATTTTCTTTAACGTTTATGATAAACGAATCGACTATTCTATGATGTTGTTCGAGTAACTTGAAGAAGTTATTTTCAAAGTTTTGCAAATTAGCCCTTTCCTTTTGCACCTTAAGGTCTCCTCTTTGTAGGAGTAATGTTAAGATTACCGCACCAAATGCTAGGGCAGAAAACAATGCAGATAACGATGTATAGACATTTCTAAATTGGTCAGTATTTATCTGGCATCCAAAAATCAATTTTGCTCCTTGTGTAGCAAATAGCCAAAGAAGAAAGACTAATACTATAATTGAAATAGCCAGAGTTACTTGTTTTCGGTCCATGTCGTGGTTCTTTAGGGGCTTTACTTGAGTTTATTTTTCAGTTGGATAATCCAAATGTTACAAAGGTGTGGTACAAATTAAGCCTAACGTTCGGCGGTATGTGGCGTTGGCGCAGAGTCGCGGTGGCGCGTGTTTTTGCACTCTTGGTGCGATGCAGGATTATGATGGTTATTACTTTATTCTCGCGTTGGCAAAAACCATATACCGACCTGTTATGTGCAGGGCGTATCATGTACATTTTAACTACATTAACTCACTGAGCATTTTATTCCTTATTCTTTTTCTATTCTTGTTGAATAACTCATGTAAATAGTTCTTTTCAAACTCTATTTTGATATCTTCCTTTGATCCAAATTCAACTTTTATAGCTTTTTTTATTTCAACGCCATTTGAATTTATATAATCGTCAATAAATTTTGTTTCTAACACTTCCTTTGTTATTGAATCAGTAAAATTTACCATATCACTGATATTACAATATAACAAAGTAATTATCTGTTTTTCACCATCTTCACTATACCGAGTAGATGCTGAAAATCCTACCAAATAGAGCACTTCATAAATAAATAGCGATTTCTCTGTCTTTTTAAGTATTGGAGGAAAGTAAATTTTATAGAGATATAGCAGTCTGACCACAGGAACTGGTGAGTTAAATACCTTAAAGGCTGATTTTACAAATAAGGAATTACCAATATTAAAAATGTTACTGTAGAACGAAAGGAGTAAAGGCGAAGCGGCCCGATGGTCAACTCCCTGTTCAAAATATTTAAATTTTCTAAAGTTGCCTTTGTCTAGGAATTTTTCAATTTCTCTATTTATATACTTAAGATTTACGGTCTTAGCACTTTTTGGAACACTTATAATCTTGGTTGAAAAGAATGATATTTCTTGAAGGATTTTAATATAAAGTGAATAATACTTGTCTGTATAGATCCTATAAGGGACGTTTGTTGAATCATATACTCGTAGGAAATTTTGAACGGTCCTCTTAAACAAGAAAACGAAGGTGGTAACCTCCCTAGTTGCATTTAATGCAACTGAATGGAGTTCATCCATTTCATCGTATGTGGACTGAATGTCTGGTATTGTGATTTCTTCAGTTAAGTATGTCCTTGAAATGTACTTGTCAATTAATTTTTGGCATGATACCTTAATCTCTTTATTTGAAATCTGAATATCATCAATAAATTGCTTGACCTGATTATCAATAAGCTGTTTCCTTAGAAAAGGATACCCCAAACATATTCCGACAATTAGACCAATAATGGTCACAATTTCCTTTAAGTTATTGAGTATGTTTGTTAACGATTGTGTCTCTTGATCTAACTGTTCTGTCGAATTCTTCTCTTGAGTGTGTTTTATTGACCCATCATTAGCAGTGCATCCTATTAGTAGAAACGAGAATACAAGTAGAGTTAAGATTATATCCAAACTCTTATGTCCTTTTGTTTTCATAATAGTCTTTTGTGTGTTTACGATCGGTAATATGGGTCTTTATTTGCGCCTTGCACATAACGTTCGGCGGTATGTGGCGTTGGCGCAGAGTCGCGGTGGCGCGTGTTTTTGCACTCGTGGTGCGATGCAGGGTTATGCGGTTATTAGTTTATTCTCGCGTTGGCAAAAACCTATTTTGATATTACGACCTCTTTGACTACCAAGTCACCTTCTATTGCATTATCTAGCTTAATCCAGCCATACTTCTGATCCAATTTAAATCCTATGTATTTGTCATGCACATTTAGAAAATTGCCAATTGGCTCCGAAATAGAGCGGTTAGCATGACTTGCTAATACAAGTGAATTAGATGATGATTGTGTCCATTTAAGTTCATCATTTAGCAATACTCCAACATTAAGTGAATCAGGGTAATTATTGATTTCTGATAACACAATTTGTAGTCCATCAGAAGTATCTAGATAGGTGGCAGGAATTACACTCGAACTTAAAGGTGAAAAGGATTTGTTAAAAAAGATATCATATTCATTATCATCGTTTAAATCAAGAGAATCATAATTAAATGGAGTAAATGGCATTACAAAATTTGGTTCAATTTTAAAAACTTGCAGATTATCAGAATAAATTCCGACAACTACAGATTTATTTTCCTTGGGGTTACATCCTAATAACCATGGTAATAAAGCAACGATTAGTAGTTTTTTCATGACTTTCTCATTTAATTTGGTAATACTAAAACTTGGGCCTAACGTTCGGCGGTATGTGCAGTTGGCGCAGAGTCGCGGTGGCGCGCGTTTTTGCACTCGTGGTGCGATGCAGGATTATGATGTTGTTTTGTTAATTCTCGCGTTGGCAAA
>JAGVVH010000088.1 GCA_019135895.1 Bacteroidota bacterium
TAACTCAAGTTGCTATTTATAAAATTGTTCTAGAGATCGCATAACCAAAAATGAATATCACCACTTTCAGCAAAAATCCGAACTCAGTTACAGCGTGGATTTTCTTCGGTAAGAAATTGGAGATTTCACTGAAGGAAGTCTCGATTCTTTTTCGTACAGATGATATCAAATACTCCACATAGGGTTCATGCTTTCTTTTTGAGTCAGATTTTCTGGCTACCAGCAGGTCGATGTTTTCAGCATCTTTCAGCATGTCTTCGATGGAATAGTTGGTATAGGCATTATCGGCATATATTATACTCCCAGATGGGACTTGTAAAGGCATTTGCTTTAGTGCATTTGAGTCATGGGATCTGCCTGGCAGGAAAGTATATTCTACAGGGATCCCATCCGCTGTACAGAGAACATGAACATTGTACCCATAGAAGTATCTACGCATGGACACCTTCTTGCCCCGGTAGATCTCTCCCTGGATTAGCTTTGAGTTTGCAATACGGATATTATCACAAGTATGTATGGGAAAACTGTCAATGGAGTACTCAGAACTGATATTCAGTTTCTTAATTAAAGCAGATAGCTGGAAAAACAGATCGACAACCAGCTCACGAATCAGGTGTAATCGCCGGTTGAACCTGCTTTTACTTAGCATATGTTTTATCATCCCAGTAGACCCCATAAAGCTCATGGCTTTTTCATGATGACCAGAGAAATATATTGCCGAAACAAGAACTGTTGTAATAACCTCTGCATCAGACATATTTCTATTTGTAGGCTCATTGTGTTCAATATCTTTAAGCAGATCATCAATAAATACGTAAATTGCAATACATTTATTAATCATAATCCTTCAGGTTTTATTGGTTTGCCGACCTTAATCTGGAGGATTATTCTATTTTTACCAAATAAAAAACACGCTCAATACGCTTATTGTTAATAATTTACGATATAATGTTAATCGACCCCGTATTTACGCAAGCACATCACCTTCCCAAGGTTGAAAACCCCGGGCAATCTGTTGATATCAGTCGTTTTTCGAGATCGCAAATCATTGTTGTATATTGTTATAGCTAGCAACTTGAGTTAATTAACCGAATGTCATGATTGATTGAAGATGCCTTCTTTCGACAATATTCATTAAAATATTTTACAAAAACTGTTGACATTCTTAAAAACCCTTCTTAAATTTGAGATGCTGCATTTCTAAAACTATTATCATGTCGTTGGCAAAGTACATTGCACGTTTGCAACGGATGGATTCCCTCATTGCAATGAAGGCGACAGGTCCGCCTGAGGTATTTGCGTACAAGATGAATCTAAGCCGTTCCATGCTTTTTGAGACTCTTCAGGAGATGAAGGGGATGGGTGTCGATATCAGGTACTCCAATGCTCGGGAATCCTACTACTATGGTGATTCCAGAAGAATAGTGGTAAAAGTAGAAAAGGCCTTGGAGAGCGAATGATGTGAGACAAAAGTATTTATGATTGCCATCGGATAGTTTAACGGGGATTAACTGATATATCTTAAAATGAATTAATAATGATTGCCCAGGCTTTGTCTTTAAGAGGGTGGAAGTTGTTCTCAGGGATTGTATTGGTTGAATTATTGATCCTCTTGGTTTCTCAAACCATCCTTATTGATGAAATAGTATTCTTCAATACATACAGTGAGCAACTCACTTACGAACTATCCATGGAGATCTTTAGCGCAATGAGATCTTATTCCTGGATATCCTATGCTATTACCCCCATATTACTACTGCTTAAGTTTTCCGCACTAAGTGTTCTTATTTATATAGGTGTATTCTTCAGCGATCTTCACAAGGATATTACTCTTGGCAAGATATTTAAAGTAGTTGTAGTTAGCGAAATAGTGTTTGTTGTGGCTTCTGTGATAAAGATGTTATGGTTTATTCTTTTCGCCGGCAATTACACCCTTGATGATATGAATTTCTTCTATCCCCTATCATTGATTAACCTGTTCAGCCGGTCAGAAGTTGCATCCTATTGGGTCTATCCATTGCAGACAGTAAACATCTTTCAAGTATTTTATGTGTTGCTGCTGGCTTTTGGCCTATCCAGGATTGGCTCAGTGAAGAAAATATCGGTGGATAGGATAGTTCTGTCCACCTATGTCCCTGCTATGGCGGTCTGGATAGCCATGATTTTATTTTTGACAATTGATACGATGCCATGAAACGAAAGATAGCCAGATACTTACTACTGGTCCCATTAAGTCTGGTTGTGCTATTGATAATCGCAACTATGACACGGAAGGCACATACGGAGGTTGAAGCTGAAAGGATCAGGACACTGCCGGAATTGGTATTGACTGACTGGAATGGTATAGAATTTAATACTCTAGATCTGACGTCAGGACCATTATTGATTACTTTCTTTCATCCGGAGTGTGATCACTGCAGGTATGAGATATCCTCCCTTTTGATGGCGGAATTAAAAAATCGTAGTTTCAACATTCTTCTGGTCAGCTATGCAGATACATCTGAGACCAGGTCATTCATTCAGGGGCTGAGAATAGCTGATATCAAACATATTCACATCATTCATGATCCTGAATTTAAAATGAGTGACCTGTTCGGGGCAGAAATAATCCCGACGAACTTTATTTACAATGACAGTCTTCGGCTTGTTAAGGTTCTTAAAGGGGTGGTGAAACCGGAGACTATAATGAAGTATTTGTATGGCAGCAATTAACCTTAAAAGAATTAAGGAGGTATCATTGTTGCAGCACGACTCGACAGACTGTGGGGCAGCCTGCCTTGCATCAGTCATAAAATATTACGGTGGGGATTCTTCAGTTGAACAGATACGCCGGCTGAGTGGTACAAGCCAGTCAGGAACATCAATGCTGGGTTTATATCAGGCTGCTCAGTCTTCAGGAATGGAGGCTTTTGGTTACGAGGCTTCAATTATTGATGCTATTGCCTATACCGGAATATTAATACTGCATGTAACCCCTCAGCCGGGGTATGAGCATTATATTATTTCATATGGTTATGCTGATAACAGGTTCATAATCTGGGATCCGGCACAAGGGCTTACCATAAGAACCCAGTCTGATATTGAAAGAATCTGGTTGAGCCACAAATGTCTGGCAGTAACTCCAGGAAAGGATTTCGCATATCACGAAACAAGAAGAAGAAAAAAACGGCTTTGGGTAGCTGATACCGTTAAACCTGATATTGAACTGTTGGTGGTTAGTTTTGTTATCGGCATACTCGTTTCAATATTGGGTGTTGTAATGGCAGTCTTTACACAAAAATTGCTGGACAGTATCTTGCCTTCAGAAAGCAATCAAATGCTGATTTTCTCAATTCTGTTGGTTTTTCTACTTCTCGTGGTAAGGGTAGTCCTGACTGCCGTAAGGCAAACCATGCTGTTATCTCAGGGCAAAATTTACAATATCAGGGTGGTCGATGGATTCTACAGTTCTCTGCTTAACTTGCCAAAGCCATTCTTCGATACACGTAAAACGGGTGATATGGTCGCTCGTCTAAATGATACTCTCAGGATTCAGAGGGTTATTTCAGAAGTAGTCAGTGTTTATGTAATAGATTGCCTGATTGTTTTGATAATGCTGGTAATGATCTGGTCTTACTCAAGAGTTGCAGGATTAATCTCGAGCGCGGCGGTCCCTATGTTTTTTCTTTTGGTCCACAGATGGAATAAACCTGTTATAAAATCGCAGCAGGACCTGATGGCAGGTTATGCACTCAACGAGAGTAACTTCATCAGCACTCTAAAGGGGATTACTGAGATTAAGAGCATGAGATGGCAGAGCTTTTATGCGGCGAGAAATAAATCAATTTTCAGTTTGTTTCAAGAGAAGGCATTCTCACTTGGAAAGATCAAAATAGGACTTGGGATAATTACTAATCTGGCAGGGACCGTATATCTTATGGGACTGCTGTTATTTATATCGCTTGAAGTTATGGGGACGAGGATGACCCTGGGTGAACTGATGGCTATCATTACTCTTAGTTCGACCCTGCTGCCTTCAGTTTTGAACTTGGCCCTCGTTTCCATTCCTTTAAGTGAAGCAAAGGTCGCAATCGAAAGAATGTTTGAATTCACCCAATTAAAGGCAGAGGAAGAGCAAGCAGATGTAAAAGAAGATTTTCCGCCAATAACCAGCATTGGGTTAAAGGATATTTCATTTCGATTCCCCGGGCAAAAACGGCTACTAAAGGAAATAGATTTAGAGATCAGGAAAGGAATTATAGTCGCATTGGTTGGCGAATCCGGTTCAGGTAAAAGCACTTTGGTTAATATTTTAATGCGCTTCTACCAGCCTGAATCTGGCATAATAACAGTAAATGAACACTTTGAACACAAGGTAATTCCCTTGGACAAGTGGCGAAAAGCAATTGGTTTGATCCCGCAAGAAGTACATATTTTCAATGGGACTATCCTTGAAAACATCATTCCTGATCCTGATGATGTCAAAGTTGCGAGACTTGTCCGGTTGACCACTGAATACAGACTTGAATCCTTCGTAAATAGTTTGCCACTTGGCTTTGCTACTCTGACGGGGGAGGAAGGCATTAAGCTTTCTGGCGGTCAGAAGCAGTTAATTGCTTTCATGAGGGCATTGTATTATGAGCCAGAGATTTTAATCATTGATGAAGGAACCTCAGGTATGGATCGGGATACGGAGGCTCTTATTCTTAAAACTTTACTTCAGATCAAGGCATCTGTTGGGATACTTCTTGTTACACACAGGATGCACATTGTCAGGAAGTTATGTGATAAGATTTATCTCCTTGAGTATGGCACTATTAATGCCTCGGGCAACCACAATGAGCTTATAATGAAAGAAAACCTCTACAAAAGATTTTGGGAGGAGTTTGACATGGCAGGAATATCTAAGGCCTAACCATTAAATCTCCATATATCCGCTTTTTAAATAATAAGGGTGAAAGTGGAAATAAATACACTAATCCGGTATTCTTGGACTAACCTTATTTTATTTTACTGAGGTTGAAGGGGAAGAAAGGGCTTAAAGTGGTAGAAAGTAAAGCTATAAAGAAATGTGCAAATACAGTATAATGTACATTTAAGATGAAAGAATAAATGCAGTAAGGGTTTTATTTAATTACTATATGTAAAACTAAATTGATGTTATGATGAAAACACTAGAGTTTGGACAAATGGAGAACGTACAAGGTGGAAATATCTTGGACGGTGCCTGCGCTGTACTTGGTATCACAGCGTCGGGAGTTGCGGTAAGAGCTGCTATGGCAAGGCTAGGTATGACCGTCTTCTTCGCAATTCCCGGGTGGGGGCAAGCACTTTTAGCGGCTGGTATTGTGGGTTGCACAATATATAGGCTAACTTAATAAAAACAGAATATCCTCTTAATCACTAAGAGGATATTCTTTATTCATAGGCCAATGCCGGATCTTTAATCTTAACAGCATCGGCATTAACATTTCCATTTTAGACTGTTCACAGTCATTATTTTACATAAATGATTCTTGATTATTGTATAGGGCTATTTTGAAAAATTATTTTAGTAAATTCCTGATTCTTTTTTTCATCCTGCTAGAAGTGTCGAGAGAAAAATGATTCTAACTTTACTTTTCAGATCAGGTTACGATAGACTTTAAAATATTTTGCCTACTTATTATGAATTAGATCTATTGCGTAATATTAGCTTATGCTGATGAGGAATATTAAAAAATTGTTCAATTGTATAATATTGATCGTAATCCCCATTCTGCTAGTGAGATTATTTATGTTTGGAGAACTGTCGTTTAATCATCATAAACTCGAATATATCCTTTTAATGGTAATCTGCCTGTATTTTTTAATTACGGGCATAATTAAAAGACGACATTCAAATTCCAAAGGACATGAAGTGTGATGATAACAATCTGATATCTTAATTTCATGATTATTACGATTAGGTCCTTTAATGCTTCGCTGTTTCTAGGTGTTTATCAATGTAATCAGACAACTGGACCGGAATACCAGCCTTCTGATTAAATCAAATTTTACATTTATGATCTTGTACAAATTCTGGCTAGTGTTTACAGTCTTCTCTGTCATTTTTTTCATCCTTTGCCTTCTTATGGTAATCTACTTGAATAATCCCATAACCCGGAGCTTCGGGGAAGAGTTAACCTTGCTGGTGTCTATATTCAACCTCGGAATGGCATACAGCTTCTACAGGCATAACAGGGATGAGTTAGCTGCCAGATGGCGACAACATCATAAAAAATAATGACGCAAAATGAACACAAACAGACGAAAGAAGTTATTGAGGGCAGGATTAATCCTGAGCATCATATGTCTGATCGCTTCATTGATAATACTCATACAACCACCTTCCGGCCCATACGGCAGACTGGCAATGACCGGGACCATGATTGTGGCAATATTGACTGGCCTCTCCTTTTTTCTTCAAGTCAGGAAAAATAATCCGTAGACCCAAACAACACCAATAACATAAAAAACACTCTTTCGATTCGTCGTGGCATTAGTGGGCATGATAAGCATGAGCCTCCTGGTTTTTACACTCTTCGACCTGTTTGATGGGTCAGCAAAAGAATATTTCCGCGAAAACCTACGAATTTCGGTCATCATGGGTGTATTGACCTCTCCCTTACTGGTTTTCTTCACAAAATTTTTCACGAATCCTAAAAGATGAAGACCGCAGGACCTTCATCACCCCGGCAATCTTGGCATTATTCCCGGTTTTATTTACCTTTATCGTTGAAATCAATTCAGCCCTGATGAACCAGCTGGTGCTTAGAGACAAAGCCCAGGAATACGTCTTCCGGTTTCTGGGAGGACTGACACTGCTCGGTGTCGGGATACAACTCTTCGTCCAAAGTCCCAAAACCGCCATCTTCTGGATACTGGTGGTGGTTTTTATCCTGGCTGCCATCATCTTCCTGACCCTGAACTTCGGAGCCCTTATCAACCGGATCACCGCTGACCGCGGAATACTGACAATCAGATGGAACACAAAAATCTTCAAAAAACATCTACACATTGACCAGATCGCTGAGATCACGGAGGACAAGCGATACATCCGCATAACCATGAAAGACGGCAGTAACATCCGCCTTCACGTGAAACTTATGGACGCTGACAAACGCCGGGCAGCACGCAGGTTCCTGAAGGAGAACACGGGACTGTAAGACCCGCAGAATTTCCTATCTTTACAATTATAAATCTCCTGTCATGAAACAGCTTATACTCCGGAACTCACTTTATGAACGGATTTACCGCTCACTGGGGATCGTATGCCTGGTCATGGTTATCGTAATAATCATTACCGGTGATAAAAATGAGTGGTCATTCTGGATCCAGATTGTAGCCATGCTTCTGCTGGGGCTGGCATTCCTCAGCCTCAACTTCGGTACCCTGGTCAACAGACTGACAGTAGAAAAAGGTGTGCTGACAATAAGATGGTACACAAAACCTATGAGGATAATCCTGCCGATACACGAGATCGATGAGATCCTGGCCGACGAAAACTTTGTCCGCATCGTGATGAAAAACGGCCGTATCATCCGGCTCCCGACAGGGATGCTTGAGTTCGAGGAGAAACGGGCCGTCCGGAAATTCCTTAAAGAGACAACCGGCTTCTGATACATATGCGCATCCTGCTCTCTCTCACTTTTACAGCACTCGCCCTGAGCCTGTCCCTTGAGGCGCAGCGAAGTGCAACCGGCTCTTCTGCCGCAGCTGCAAGGGTCACCGTCAGCGGCTTCGTCACCGATGCAGGCAGCGGAGAACGAATGATCGACGCCACTGTCTATGAAAGAGCCTCCTTCGCCGGAACCACAACCAACAGCTACGGTTTCTACAGCCTTCCACTCCAGGAGGGAAAGGCTGAACTTATCGTCTCCTACCTGGGCTACAGCCCTGACACCCTTGTCGTGCAACTCTCCCGTGACACGGTTATCAACTTCAGCCTGGTTATATCATCAAGCGAGATAGCTGCAGTAACAGTTACGGCCTCCGGCCGAAGGGCAAAAATCGAAAGCACCCAGATGAGCATGATAGACGTCCCGGTGGAGAAATTCCTCAAGCTGCCGGTGATCTTCGGCGAAGCCGACGTGCTGAAGGTGATACAGCT
>JAGVVH010000219.1 GCA_019135895.1 Bacteroidota bacterium
CGCCTATCCGGGCTGGAAACCGAATATGAATTCCCCAATTCTTAAAACTGCCCTTTCGGTTTATAAGAAAAAATATGGTCAGGAACCAAAAATTATGGCTATCCATGCCGGTCTGGAATGTGGTCTTTTCGGCGCTTCCTATCCTGATTGGGATATGATTTCTTTTGGACCAACTATTCTTCATCCACATTCGCCGGATGAAAGAGTTAATATTGAAAGTGTTGGTAAATTCTGGGACTATCTTTTAGAAGTGTTAGAAAATGTACCTAAAAAGTAAGTAATCATTTTTGTTGTTAATCCCGCTTAATAAAAAGCGGGATTTTTTTTGGCTTTACTGCTCGTCACTTAAAGCTTTAAAATTGAGTTGTTTCAGCCGAAATTAATGAAGAAAAATTTTTTATAATAATTATTATTTCTGTAAAAGACTTTTTTTTATCCATACTAATGCAATTGTTTATTTTTTTTTATCTTTGCGGATGTTTTTTAATGGAGAAAAACTATTTATTTTATTTAAAACATTATAAACTATTTATTTTATTTAAAACATTATTTTACAATCAATTATTTACCAAATTAAAACATTCTTATGAAAAAATTTTTATCAGTTTTGGGGCTGCTTCTATTTGCCGGACTTACCGTTTGGGGGCAGACTTTCGTTTCAACCGATCCTTCTAACAAAAATGTGATTCTGGAAGAATTTACCGGAAAGGATTGCCAATATTGTCCATGTGGCCATATTGTTGCAAATCAAATTACTGCAGCTCACCCTGACCGTTTCTGGGCTATTAATATTCATCAAGGGGGATTTGCAACCGGAACACCTAATTATACTACTCCGTTTGGAGATATTATTCGTTCTCAGACAGGAATTACGGGCGTATTTCCTATGGCAACAGTTAATAGGCATAAATTTACTTCCGCTGATACTACTGCTTTAAGTACTTCTTCATGGACATCTGCCACAAATGTTATCTTGGGTCAGTCTTCTTGTGTGAATGTGGCTGCTCAATCAACTATTGATTTTGCTACCAGATTGTTAACGGTTGTTGTTGAAGTTTATTATACTGCAAATAGTAGTACTTCTACAAATTTATTAAATGTGGCACTGATTCAAAATAATATTATCGGACCTCAAGTAGTTAATACTTCATCTTGTAGTAATCCGGATCAACAAGTGGGTTCACAATACAGACACATGCACATGTTGCGTCATTTATTGACTGGACAATGGGGCGTGACCATTCCAACTACTACTTCCGGAACTTTTTATACCAATACCTTTACTTATTCTATTCCTGCAAATTTAAATAATATTGAATATGTGCTGGAAGATCTTGAAGTTGTTGTTTTTGTTGCAGAAGGACATCAGGAAATTATTACTGGAAATGAATCAGAATTAACCTTCCAAAATGCTACACCGAGATTATCTGAAGTTAGCGAAATGGAAACTTATTCCTGTAATCAGTCTGCAGTTTATGCTAAAGTTAGAAATATTACTCAAGATACACTTTATTCGGTTGAGATTGAATATTCAGACGGTACTAATACTAATACTTTTATTTGGAATGCAAGACCGATTGCTCCGGCAAACTCTGACACTATTATTCTTCCCTATTTTACGATGACTTCTGGAACTGATTTGAATTTATCTGTTGATATGATTAGTGTTAACGGGGTAGATCCTTTGGTCAATGCTAAAAATATTACTTTGTCTAAGAATGTTGCTCAAGGGGGCGGTTATATGACTTTGCTCATAGCAACAGACAGATATGCTAGCGAAACTTCTTTTAAAATCTTTAAAGAAAATGGAAGTGTATTGCTCTCGGGTGGCCCTTGGAATAATTTAGGTGCTAACGGTACTACTTTACGCTATTTTGCTATTCAACCTCCTACTGCCGGCTGCTATAAGCTCGAAGTATATGATGCATACGGCGATGGAATTAATAGCGGTTATGGTGCCGGTTATATTAAAGTGTTTGATAATAACTCTGTTGAAATCGTTTCCAGCAATGGTCAGTATGATTCTCAGTTCAATTATTATATCTATGCCGATTCTCCTTCAGCAATTGAAGAAAAT
>JAGVVH010000416.1 GCA_019135895.1 Bacteroidota bacterium
TCAGTTATTTTTTGTTTTGTCACTTTAAATATACTGATTTTCAGAGATATCTGAAAACTCCCAGTGCTTCTTTTTATGACATTTCTTAACTTTTTCTTACTTGCGAAACTTCAGGTTTTTATTTTATTTTTGCAGGTCGTATCAGAATTATAAATAATGGATGTACGAAAACGAATATTAACAGAAGCGACTCATCTTTTTTTTCAATATGGAATAAAGAACACAACAATGGATGATATCGCAGACAAACTGGGTATCTCAAAGCGTACCATATATGAGACTTTCAAAGATAAGAATGAGCTGTTAATCAGCTGTTTTGAAGAGTATTCAAATGAAAGGTACAAGGCAAATGAAGTTATAATAAAAGACTCGCAGAATCCCCTGACCGCAATTTGCCTGTTCATTCAGGATGGAGCATCGATGCTGAATTTGTTGAGTCCTGCATTCTTTTCAGATCTGAAAAAGTATCATTATGAGCTGTGGATACAAGCTTCCAGACAACAGACAGAAAGAAACTATAACCCGGCATATCGTTTATTAAGAAAAGGTATAAATGAAGGGATCTTCAGAAAGGACATCAATATCGATATTGTTGTTAAGCTCATTTTGGAACAGATGAAAATTCTTATCGATAGTGATGTTTTTCCGCCTGATAAGTATAAACAAAGTGATATTTTTAAAAATATAGTTATCAATTTTATAAGAGGAATTGCTGCAAACCGTGGTATAAAATTAACGATATCGAAAATCAATTGACTGACAAAAACATAGAAATTAAAATATAAGTTCAATACTGATAATAAATGACTGACAGACAAAAAATTGTTAACACTGCTGCAGATTTATATCTTAAATTCGGTATAAAAAGTATCAGGATTGATGATCTGGCTGATGAACTTGGGATTTCGAAAAAAACTATTTATGAGCATTTTAGAAGTAAAGAGGATTTGATCGAATCCGTTCTGGATGAAATCAGAAGGTTTATTCATAGAGGCATTGAGAAAGAGATTGATTCACATGATGACATTTTTGACAGCATGCTCGGCGCCTGCATCTTTTTCGTTACAATTATTGACAAATTAACTTCTTCATTTGTTTACACACTAAAGAAATATCAGTATTCATCATACTGTGATCTTAAGGATTTCAGCGACAAAGAATTATACTCACGGTTCGAAAAGCTTGTAAATAGTGGTATCAGGAAATGTTATTTCAGAAATGACCTGTCATTTAATACTCTTTTTGGGATAAATATGGCCAGGATCTCCGGCATATTTAATTCATCTTCTGATTTTCAGAATATTCAGTACACAAAAGAGATTTTTTTTCTGACGCTGGTAAACAGCATACGGGGAATAACAACACTTGAAGGTCATAAAATACTTGATGAAAAAGTTAAAAAGTTTTTGGAGGATAATAAACAGTTAAATATAAATATATGAATATGATAAAAAAGCTCGTGATTATAATGATTTTCACGTTTTTGGGTTCTATGCTAATTTATGTGCAAGCCCAGGATACAATAACTTTATCTCTGAATGAAGCGCTTGATTATGCTGGTAAACATAATAAAACATTAGTCAATGCCAGGTATAACATTGATAAGACAAAACTAAAAAACTGGGAGATTACGGCAGCAGGATTACCCCAGATAAGTTCAGCCTTAGATTATACAAACTATATGGGTGCGGAAATTTCATTTCAACTTAATGAAGCGGCTCCGGCTGCAACAATTCCGTTTAATCCTACCAGTAACTTTAAAGTAAATGTAAGCCAGCTCATTTTTAATGGCAGTTATTTTGTGGGATTGCAGCTTGCAAAATTATCTTATGATGCTTCACAATTAAATTATCAAAAAAACGAAACGGATGTCAGGGAGCAGGTTTCGAGGGCATATTATCTTGTTCTGGTGGCTGAAAGGACCCTTGATATTCTGGCAGCTAACAGGTCTAACGCACAAAACATCTTTCAGAAGACCTGGAATCTTTATAAATCCGGAATAATAGAAAAAAGTGAAGCAGACAAGCTGTCTGTTATGGTAGCAACAATTGAAAACTCCCAGAAAGCAGCAGAAAGACAGCTTGAAATGGCTTACAATCTGCTTAGGCTGAATCTTGGACTGGAGGCAGATCAGCTTTTAAAACTATCAACGGGTTTAGATGAGGTTTCGGAAAAGAAAAAATTTCAATATGCTGTTATCGAGCCATTTGATATTCAGAATAATTTTGATTACAAATTAATACTGTCTCAAGTTTGATATGACGCCTAAGAATATTATTGGTTTGAATGCAAGCATTCCAATTTTCTCGAGCGGATTAAGAAAATCAAGAGTAGGCCAGGCTAAGATTAATCTGTATATGATTAACAATACCAGGGAATTAATGGACCAGCAAATTTCCCTGCAGGAAAGGCAGGCCAGATTTAATCTGAATAATCTTCTGGAACAATATGAAACTCAAAAAAGAAACGTGGAAATATCTAAAGAAGTATTCGAAAGTATGAAACTGAAATTTGATCAGGGAATTATTTCCAGCCTCGAACTTACAAGTGCCAACAGTAATTATATGTCAGCAGAGGGCGCTTTTACAAATGTCCTGTTTCAATTACTTGATGCAGAACTGACTTTACGTAAAATAAAAGGTAAACTATAATAATTTGAAACATATAAATCTAAATAAAATGAAAAACAGAAAATTCTTACATTCATTTTTTATCGTCGTTACAATTTCTGTGGTTTTTGCCTGTACTTCAAAAAATAAAGAAACAGAACAAACCAACAGTTCCATGTTAACCGGCACAGAAAAAGTTAAGATACTTAAAGCTGAAAAAGAAACCGTTATACGCAATATTGAACTGACTTCCGCTCTAATACCATTTGAAGAAGTACATCTTGCTCCCGCTTCTCCGGGCAGAATTGAGATTTTGTTAAACAAGGCGCCGTGCTTGCCATAATGGATCAGACACAATTACAACAGGCTGAAGTAAACCTTTTAACAATTGAGACTGATTTCAAACGCCTTGATACACTTAAGAAAAGCGGCAGCATTGCCGAACAACAGTATGATCAGATTAAAGCGAGATATGACGTGGCAAAAAGCACATATGATTTCCTTCTGAAAAATACCCGCTTGTCGGCCCCGTTCGACGGAGTAATTTCGGGAAAATATTTTGAAGACGGCGAAATGTATTCAGGATCACCGATTCCGGCTATTGGTAAAGCTGCTATTTTATCAATAGTTCAGATAAATAATCTTAAAGCTGTAGTAAGCCTGTCAGCAAAATACTTCCCGCAGATTTCAACACGAATGAAAGCAGAAGTAATGTGCGATATCTATCCCGGTGAAAAATTTACAGGGGAAGTATATAAGATATATCCTACAATAGATAAATCAACCAGCACTTTTCAGGCTGAAGTGAGGATAAATAATCCCGGATTAAAACTGAGACCAGGTATGTTTGCCAGA
>JAGVVH010000514.1 GCA_019135895.1 Bacteroidota bacterium
CCAGAACCGCCCATTTAATTACCCAATTGTCACGCCACGGAGTACCAGTGACCATTTAACGCTCCTCTTGGGCCGGCGGATTCTCGCGTCACGGAACGCCAATGATATATACCGGCCTGTTGGTGTGCTTAAGTTTTTATAATTGATATTTAATGTTCCAGATAAGCATAGGAAACCAATAGCCTTCGAAATCTTTATATCCCATACCTGGTATGTAATTTCTATACCCGTATAAATCTTCATATTTTTTGTTGGGTAGTGAAATTTGGAAATCAATGTTAGTTCTTAGTTTACGGTAAAGGGTAAACTCATAGCCAAATGCAAGGTTTAACCCAAAGATATATTTTGTGTGCTCCACATCTTGGATCGGGGGAGTGGGCCAAATTAGAGCCTGGCTTGTACCACTTTCATAAATAACAGAATTGCAAATTGATAAGCCGAAGTGAAAAAAACTTGTTTTTTCAAGATTGTATCTAAGATTTACATAGCCACCTGTTTTAATGTAACCACCCGTTTGTACATCAATATCATAGCCTTCATTTGCACCTTTACTGTGTGGGGTCAGAAGATAGCCAACCAGATCAATATTTTGTGCTTTTATATAATTTGGTGTAAATCCCAATTCAAAAATACTCGTAAAGGTTGGAGTAAATTCTCTTGTGTAATTTACGTTAAAAGTCAATGAGGGTATTTGCAATAGATTTACTCCCATGTACTGATTATGGACACTTTGCGCTTGAATAGCCATATGACTTATCAGTAATGCGCTAATTATGAAATGCTTTCTCATCTTGAAGGATTTTTGTTATGTGTACTAACCTTTGGCGGAACCGGGGCCTTGCAGCGGACGAGCTCATGAGCCACGAACCTGGGTGAGTGGCGAATAAGTGTTGTTGGCGCCGGGTCGTCGTGGCGCCAGCCCCAGCCCCAATCCCAGTCCCGGTTCCAGTCCCAGCCCCAGTCCCGGTTCCAGTCCCAGTCCCAGTCCCAGTCCAGTTCCAGTCCCAGTCCCAGAACCGTCCATTTAATTACCCAATTGTCACGCCACGGAGCACCAGTGACCACTTAACGCTCCTCTTGGGCCGGCGGATTCTCGCGCCACGGAACGACAATGATCACTAAACAGTCCTCTTTGACCAGAATGTTCTTGCGGTGCACTCCTAGTTGAACACCTGCAAATAATTCACCTTCATTATCGTAACTTATCATACTAGCTGTAATGCCAATGAATAGCCTGTTAAACAGGTAATTATAAGACACTTTGCCATAATAAGGTTCAAAGGATTTATTTGATTTTACAGCAAATCCTAGTAGTTCAACGTTTTCACCATTAATTTCATAACGGGTATCGACCATGGTATAACTGTTGAAGGAGTAGCCGGCACCAATAATTAATTCGTGTTTTTTAAAGCTTTTATTATTCACTAAGTCGAAAGGTAAGAAGAGAATTAACAATGCTATAGACCCTAAATTGTCTCCATATTCATATTCTTGCCTTGGACCACCAGTTGGATATCCTTGCATAGGAGTAGTTGGGTAGATATAGTTCCAGGAATTGGAAAAGTAAGTATTTGGTAACATATCTGCATATGTGAAGGTTGGTGCTAATTGAATTGCTTTACAAATTGGTATACCAATATCAAAGGAGAAGTAATAACCATCAATAACCTTTGAACCACTTGTGATTCCCAAACTGGTTCTTATATCCCAGGATTGTTGTCCGGCAATGGAAGTAAACACTAACATTCCAACCATTAGAAGGTAGATTCTTGTTTTCATGGCACACAGTTTTTTGTTTATGTTCAGGGTAATATTTACAAAATCATCTATAGGCATGCTAACGTTCGGCGGAACCGGTGCAGGCCGTGGCGCGCAACTGTTTTTACCTGTCGGCTTCAGCCGCGAAGCCGGGCGCACCATGCAATGGTTTTTGCCTGGCGGCTTTAGCCGCGAAGCCGGGCCGATAAAGCACCAACTGGTTTTGGAGTGCCGGTCAGGCGGATCGGCGCGCAAAAACCAGTCGCGCCATGAAGCGCCAATTTTATTTCAATTACTTAATTATTAACCAATCTGTTATTAAAATCGTCTTCTGAAATCTTTATGATATTTAAAAGAATGTTTTTTATTAACATTTGATCCGATCCAGTTTTGTAATGTTCAATTAGATCACTGCAAGTTTCCTCAACAAGTTCTGGATTTTTTGAAATTGTGCCATCCTCAAAGCAATCTTTATATATTTCGTAAGCAATATCGGGTTTGGAAAGTTTTAAATTGCTAATTGCCATATTATAGAGGGCGATATAATAATAAATTCCTAGATCCACCTTGTCCTTGTAGAGTAATACCTTATTCCCGTAATTAATGCTTTCTCCATAATTCTTGGTAAGGAACATTAGCCTTGAAAGATTACAGTTTATAACTATATGCTTGCTTGGGTTTTCTGTCAATGTAATAGCTTTATTATAATCTGATATAGCATTATTAAAATTCCCGGAATTGAAGTAAGCATTTCCACGATTATAATATGGAGAATAGAAATTTGAATCAAGTTCTATTGCTTTTGTATAGTTTTTAATGCCTTCTTCATTGTTGCCTAAAAGCATGTTTGCAGTACCGATGTTGTCGTAAAGTGGCGCTATATTTGGATTAATCATCCTGGCGGCATTATAATTTTCTATCGCCTTTTCAAAATTATTGAGATAGCGGTAGCATTTTCCAATATTATAATAAGCAATAAACCTGGTTGTTTCATCTTTTTGGATCGATTTCAGAAAATGCTGTATAGCCTTCTCGTAATTTTTCACATCCAGGTAAAATATTCCATAATTGAAGTCGAGATATATGTTCGTGGAATCAAGTTCTGTTGCATTTCTTAAATCATTAAAGGCAGCTTGATAATTGCCCAGTTTCATGTTTGTCTTACTTCTGTTTATAAACTTGTTGACCGAAGGAGAAATCTGAATAGAATTATTATAATCAACTAATGCTTCCGAGAAACTGTTAAGTCTTAAATAACAAAATCCTCGGGCATTTAAAGCGTCAGCGTTCAAAGAATCTCTCTTTATTATTTTGGAAAGCTTTGTAATTGCTTTCATGTAATTGCTTTCATCAATACCAGAATACCCATCGATAGATAGATAATCATTTTTGCCTGTCATTATTTTATTAACAGAAACGCAAGAGACAATGAAAGAACACATCAGGATAAAAAGTATCAGATTAAATGATCTGATATGGTTAAAAGAGAATTTTAGCTTTGTCATGATATTTTTTTTGGTTATTAATTTAGGGCAGCTTTTAATAAACACCTGAATTATCCAAATTATCGATAAATGAAATCTGGAGTTGAGAGTAATTGCTTTTCGAGAATGTTTTTTTTCAATTCAAGAGAACATGCATGCTAATGTTCAGCGGAACCGGGGCCGCGGAGCGGCCGAGCTCATGAGCCACGAACATGAGTGAGTGGCGAATAATGTGTTGTTGGCGCCGCTTCGCGGTGGCGCGTGTTTTTGCATAGCCAGAAAGTTCTCGCGGTGCGGAGCGCCAATGACATATACCGACCTGTTACAGTGCGTTTAATATTTCTTTTTCTATTGTTGAGAGCATTTCTTGGACTGGGTCAAAGAGTTGATTGACACTTTCTTCAGAAAAGTCAAACAGGTTCTCATAATCACCTTTTTGTCTCCAATCATAAAGTTGAACCAAGAGTTTACCGTATTTCTTGTCTAGTTTTTTGGTTTTAATGAAATTTTTAGAGAATTGAGTTCTTATTCCACCATGAGAATTAGTATAGATTTCCCTCGAAACCAATAATGCATTTACAGCATAAAAAACTGCGTAGTATAACCTGTTAACGGCGGAATTCCAAAATCCATTCTGTGAGAGTACTCTGGCCGCCTGGTAAGTTTTATAAGCGGTTTCCACTCTGAGTTTCGTGTACTCTATACGTTCTTCTCTAGTCATAACAGTATCCCTTGAGACATTACGTTATGATAATAAGGTGATATATGATGCTTGGTAATCCAGTCATTCTTTGAATAAACGAAAAGCGATAGACTTTCACCTATTTCAATTTCAAGGTCGTACAGGTGGTCTCTAAATGTATTTTCAATTTGAAATGTGACAGGGTAGTTCGTAAGTACGAGGATATCCCAATCCGAATCTTTTTTTGCGTCACCACGAGCACGGGAACCATATAGGATTACTTCTGCTTTTGGATCTACCTCAGAAATATTCAGTTTAATAAGATTGGCAATATGTGTTGTTTTCTTGTTCATTAATGCAAATATACTACATCAGGAAATAGCCCGCAAAATGTTCGCATTAAATGCACTGTAACGTTCGGCGGAACCGAGGCTGCGGAGCGGCCGAGCTCATGAGCCACGAACATGAGTGAGTGGCGAATAATGTGTTGTTGGCGCCGAGTCGGGGTG
>JAGVVH010000370.1 GCA_019135895.1 Bacteroidota bacterium
CAGATGGGATTATTGACCGCAAAAATTTTGAAGATGAAAATAGGATTAAAAAAATAATAACTTTGCAAATACAAAATGAACTTTTACCATACACACTTTTTGGGACATTACCCATAAGAGAGAAAACAGCTTTGCACAAGAAGCTGTAAGGTAACCGAAAAGGGACACATACTGTAACCATGAGCCCACGCTTCCGAATTGCCGACTATTAGCGATAAAACCTACAACGAGAGGAGAGCGCATGACTACAAAAATAAGGACAACTTTTGCAAGTTGTCCTTATCCAAATGTATCAGAAATTTATCAAGTTATTCTTTGATAAATTTCTTGGTTACAGAACAATTTTCTCCCTTTAGTCGAATGAAATAGACACCCGGATTCAAGGCGGAAATGTTGATTGCCATTTTTGAATCGGTAATAGTTTTTTCTAAAAGGACCTGTCCAAGGATATTCGAAATTTCGAGGCTTTTAAAACGTTCGGTAAGAGTAATATTGAGCACTTTGCCTGCGGGATTAGGATAAATCAGAATAGAATTTATTTCATTTTCCTCAATTCCGACTGCAAAAGAAGCAGAAATAGTGTGATTATCCGTTACATTTACAAAATTATAGGAGTTAATGGCACCCTGACTGACATTATCAACCAAAACATCTTCAATAACAAAACCATTGTTAGCAGCAATCTGGAAGAGACGGTCACTTCCTTCGTTCACGGTAACATTTCCAGATGGATTAATTGTTCCATGATCTCCGGCTGTTGCGACGATTGTATAGGTGGCAGGTAATGTTGAAAAAGAATAGATGGTACTATAATCACTTTCATTAGATGGGGAGCAGAGTGCTTTAACTCTAACTTCATAAGAAGTATTTGAGACCAAAGATGTCAAATTTGCAGCAGGAGTATTACATACAATAGAAGTCCATGTATTGGAAGTAGTTTCTTTATATTCAAAAACCCACTGAGATTCATCTCCTGCAGGATACCAAATAATACTAGCAGAATTAGAAGTAACAGCATTGAACGTGATATTTGTTGGAGGTAAGCACGTAACAATAAAATCAATTACGAGATCATCCAAATAGACTGAATTAGCAGCACCTGTGGAAGACATAAAGCCGATATAATGGCCTGTTCCGCTATAGGAATCAAAAGGTACCGTAAATTCATCCCAGTAATTAATATATATTGGAGAGAGGGTATCAATCGGAACAAAAGTAGTTTTATCGGTAGGATCATCAAAAACGCCGATTTGCAAACTATGTTCATTCGTCCCTTTTCTCAATTTGAAAGTAGCTTTTAAAGTATTTACCGGAACTGTATTTACAATTTCATTGGTTGTTGCAAAAGTATATCCCTGTATATCAGAATATAAGTAGAGAGAAGCGGGAGAAGTGTAATATAAATTAGTTGAAATGTATGGAGATGTAGTAGCAGATGTGGTTACTCTGTGCCAACAATCAGGAAATAGGTCAACACCTGTTCCGTAGCTATCAAAATTTTCAGTTATTGGGAATTGGCTATCAGCCGAGCAATAAGTTTTGAAAGAAAGCATGACATTAGCGCTAACAGAATCGCCACAATCGGACTGGACATAAACATCATATTCTGTATCGGGAGTCAGTCCGTTAAATGCATGGGTAGTATCAACAGCAATAGCCAATAAGCCGTTTCCGGGGGTAAATCCGGAAGGTCCATACTCAATATTCCAGCTTGTTGCATACATTCTTTCGTGCCAGGAGATGGTTGCCGATGTTGAGCTCAGACTCGTAACTTCTAAATTAACAGGATCCACACAGGCAGGAATATAACTAACAATCACATCATCAATATAAACAAAGTTTGCGGCACCGTTGTCGGATCTGAAAGCGATATATTTTCCTGTTCCGGTATAGGATGAAAAGAGCACTTCCATATTTTCCCAATAATTCAGAGAATGAGGAGCTACAATATCCACCGGAGAAAATGTGCTTTCGTCCATCGGGTCTGTCATAACTCCCACCTGGATATTATTTAAATTAGTATTCTTACGCATTTTAAAAGATACTCTAAGATCACTAATATCAATAGTATTGCTGAATTTAGGAGTAGTTGCATAAGAATAAGTACTCGATGAGGAATAGAAATAAAGAGATGCAGGCGAACTGAAGTTTGTTGTAGAAAGATTTGGAAAAACCTCACTTGTATAGTTCGATTGTCTGGTCCAGCAAGTAGGGAAAGAGAGATCTCCGGTTCCATAGGAATCAAAATTTTCAGTATAAGGCAAAGAAATAATATCTTCGCACAAGGTAGTAAAAGAAGAAACTAATGACCAGTCGCTTTCATAATTGGGTCCGCAAACAGCTTTCACATAAAAATCATAGTGAGTACCGGGAGTGAGTCCTGTGATAGAAAGAGGAATCGTATCGGCATTCAGAACCGTACCCGATGTATTAGGGCTGAATCCCCTTTCTCCGTAGGAAACAATCCATCCCAACTCTTCACCTCCCGGAGACCATGATAATTGAGCAGAATGAAGAGTAATGTCGGTTACATTCAGATTAATCGGTTGAACACAAGGAGGAGCATAATCCGCTTCAATATTATCAAGATATACTATATTATTTGAACCGGTTGCCGTTCTAAAAGCAATATACTTTGCATTTCCGATATAAGAGGTCAGCGGAATCACATACTCGTTCCAATATATAGTAGTAGGTTCCACCAATTGAATCAATTCAAAGGTACTGGAATCATAAGGGTTACTCATTACACCAACCTCCAATTTATAATTCAGATTAGTCATTTTAGCTTTAAAAGAGATCTGCAAAGTATTCAAATCATCATAAAATTCCGGAGTAGCGGCAATGCTATAGTTAGCCGGAGTATTGGAGAAATACAAAGCGCCGGGGGCACTAAAAATATCACTTGGATTAATATTGAAGGCTGAAGTTGCAGCATTTGAATTTTTTACCCAGCAATCGGGGAAAGTTCCGGTTCCGGTTCCGTAGCCATCAAAAAATTCACGGTATGGAATAGTAGTAACAGGAGGACAAGAGGTAGTAAAAGTATAAACATCAGACCATCGGGTGGTATCAGTTGCTGAACAAAGAGTTCGCACATAAACATCATAAGAGGTTTCAGGAGCGAGTCCGTTAATCACATAAGAAGAAACATTAGCAGAATGGATAGTAGCAGTATCCATATTAAATCCGCTACGACCATAGACAAGTTCAAATCCAAGTTGGTTATTTGAAGAACCCCATTCAATAGTAGCACTTGAATGAGTTAACGCACTTGTATGAAGGGCAAGAGGATAGACACAACCGACAAAATTATCAACCACAAGATTATCAAGGAACATTCCATTGGTAGATGAATTATCCGACTTAAACGCAATAAATCTTCCCTGTCCGGTATAAGGTAAGAGATAAACGGTAAAATCTTCCCATCCGCCCACGGAAGCCGGAGAGAGTGTTTGAATAGCTTCAAAAGTAGATTCGTCTTCAGGGGAAGTCATCACTCCGACCTGAATAGAATAATCGGCACTTTGTTTTCTTAACTTAAAAGATATCTGCAAATTATGCATCGGTATTGCAGAATCAAATTCGGGCAAAGCAGCAATATTATAGGTTGTGGAACTTGAATAAAAATAGAGTGAGCCAGGCAAAGAATTTGGTGAAGTAGCATTTACATGAGGGAAATTATTATAAGTAGAGTTTTTTATCCAGCAAGTTGGGAAGACAGATGTTCCGGTTCCATATGTGTCAAAATTTTCAATATATGGTAGCGTTACCATTGGATTACAATGGGTAATAAATGTTTTCTCCAGTGTCCAATCACTAATACTGTTAGGGCCACAAACTGCTTTAACTCTAACTTTATATGAGGTTCCCGCGAGCAATCCAGTAATTAAATAGGTGGTGTCATGTATATTACTAATTGTTGTCCATTGGTTATCAGACTGAGCTTTGTATGCCACTTCCCATTCTTGCTCTCCTGAAACAGGTGTCCAAGAAATATTGGCAGAAGTTTGAACAATACTACTCAAAGTCACATCAATAGGTCTGAAACAGGTAGGAATATAATCTATGGTCAAATCATCAATAAAAAATATATTACTTGCTCCGGTTGCAGAAGCAAAAGCAATATAACGCCCTGTTCCGGTATAGGTTGCAAAAGAAATCTCAAATTCAGTCCAAGTTGCAGTAATACCGGGAGTGATTGCTTGGACAATAGTAAAAGTAGCAGGATCTGAAGGGTCGTTCATCACGCCGATTTTAAAATTATGAGCAACATTGTTCATTCTCACTTTGAATTTCGCCTTCAGGCTGTTCATTGCAATGGAAGTATCAATTGCCGGTAATGCCCCATAGGTTGATCTTGTTGAAGAAGCGTTAAAATACAGACAGCCCGGAGCAGAATAGGGATTAGTAGCATAAACATAAGGATAATATGAGAAATTTGTAGACGGTTTTGTCCAACATGGAAGAGATACGCTAGTACCGGTACCGTAAGTGTCAAAATTCTCATTGTAAGGCAACGAAGAAATGACAGCACAGCCGGTATGGAAGATATAATCAAAAGAATAATCACTCTCTCCGGATAAATTGCAAAGCGCTTTTACTTTTACTATATAGGATGCATTTGGAATTAAACCGGATAAAGTAGTAGTGGGAGAAAAGATATTAGATACAATTGTCCAACTTTCATCAAAAATATTTTTGTATTCAACTATCCATTCCGACTCCGAACCGCTTGCTGTCCAAGAAATATCAGCTCCTGTTGGCGTAATATTCGAAGCAGCCACATTAGCAGGTCTTAAGCAAATTGGTATCGGATAAAGCTCAAAATCATCCACATATATAGTATTTGATACACTTCCGTTACCACATTTAAAAGCAATATAATGTCCATTCCCCGTATAACTACCGAATGAAACATCAAAAATTTCCCAGTTATTTGTCAATACAGGAGAAATGGTATCTATTGGAGTGAAAGTGTTCGGATCAGTCAACAAGTCAATTACCCCAATAAACAAATTGTGTGCAGCACCAGTTTTTCTAACCTTAAAAGTTGCCTGTAAGCTATTTACAGGATAAGAGTTGGCAATTTGGGGAGTCATAGCCATAGTATAATAAGTTGTACTGGAATTAAGAAACAAAGAGCCGGGAGATGAGAAACATGTTGTCCCGATATTGGGGACAGTTGTAGTGGTTCCACTGTAATATCTTGACCAGCAAGTTGGAAATGTACCGATTCCGGTGCCGTAAGTGTCAAAATTTTCAGTATAAGGTAACGATACAATCGCCTCGCAAGGGGTAAAAAAGGGCATTCCGGAACTCCACCTGCTATATTCGTTTCCACAAAATGCTCTTACCTGAAATTCATAGTTGCTTCCCGGAATTAATGACTGCATGACGCAGGAGGAATCATTTACAGAATAACTAATCCAAAGTGAATCGGTACTGGTTTTGAACCTCACTTCCCAGGAGCTCTCCGGCCCTCCGGTGTTCCATGTGGCAATTGCCGAGGTGGTTGTAATATTATTTATTGCAATCCCGTGTGGAACAACACAGGATGATATATATTCAACAACAAGGTTGTCAATAGTAAAAGTATTATCACCATTTCCCCTAGGGGATTTGATAGAAATAAAACGCCCGTTGCCTTCATAACTTGTCAAAGGAACTTCATATTCAAGCCAAGTCGTAGTATTTCCGGGTGTAATGGATTGAACCACCGTAAATGTAGAAGTATCAATAGGATTTGTCATTATCCCTACTTTAAAATTAGAAGTAACGCTTCCCATTTTAACTTTAAATCTCACTTGTAAGGCACTGAGAGAAACTGAAGGATCAACGGAGGGCAATGAAATCATTGTTTGATAGTATGCAGACGATTTAAAATATAATCCGGCAGGTGCCGAAATATAATTCGCTGTAGATAAATTCGGATAAACATTGTCATAATACGTATCATTTGAAGATGGCTGTTCCCAACAAGCCGGAGTAACTGTTGATCCGGTTCCATAGGTGTCAAAATTTTCCTCGTAGGGGAATATTGAAATGGAAGGACAAAGAGTGTTAAAACTAACAGTTGCACTCTTCCATTGACTTTCCGATTCTCCCAAAAGACACAGCGATTTCACCCTAATTTCCATCTGATAAGAGGTGCTGGAAGCCAGATTCCGAATTGTATATATCGTATCTGTCAAATTTTGAACCGTTGTCCATGTTGATACATTGGAAGCTTTATATTCCAATGTCCATCTGGTTGTATTGCCCACAGGATGCCACAAAATATCCACAGAATTGGAAGTGGGATTTTCCGCACGTATATTTCCCGGTCTCTCGCAAAGAGGAATGGTATATATTTCCAAATTCTCGATGTATATGGTATTATATGCCGATGCGGCATAACTTTTAAAAGCAATATGGTGTCCACTGCCCGAATAATTACTGAAGTCAACTTCAAATTCTTCCCAGCTATTAACAGCAGAGGGGGATAATGTATCTATCGGAGTAAAAACAGGAGGATTAGTTAATGTATCAATAACCCCAACAATTAAATTATGGATAGCGATTATTTTATAAATCTTAAATGTAGCCCGTAAACTGTTTATCGGAATGGAAGCATCAAATTTAGGTGTGATTGCCATCGAATAATATCCGGATACAGCATACATATACAAGGATCCGGGTGAAGAGAAATTGACTGTATTGATAATATAAGGATAAGTGGAAATAGTATCACTGTAATACTTAGTCCAACAAGAAGGGAAGGTTCCGATACCGGTTCCGTATGAATCAAAATTATTTGTGTAAGGCAAGCTCGTAATTACACATGGATCATCCAGGGTACTGGCACATACCGGAGTTGTTTCCGATGAAGTGCAACCATTCAGATAAACTGCATTAACAGTGTAACAATATTCGGTATTAGCCCGAAGAATTGCATCTTCATCCAAAAAACTATAATCTTCCAATAAAGAACTATTCAGTTGAACACCATTACGAAAAACATTAAAACCCAACAAAGAATCAGTTTGTGCATAACCTTTCACAATAAAAGGCAAACCATACTGACCCAAAGTTTGGGAATCTCTCCAGGGAACCCAAGACTGATTATCATATTGTAAAGCATTACCAGTGTTTACCTGTAATAAATTTCTCACCGGAGGAGCCCATGGGCCAGAAAGGGAGGGATTTCCGGAAAAAGCAACAGTCACCCAATAATTTCCGGAAGCAAAAAAAGTATCTATTTCGGCTACCACTTTCATAATGGGACAATCTGTATTGGTGAATGTATTCTGAGTAGTGAGATATATTCCCGTCCATGAAGAAGATATCATTCTATCGGTAACATAATCACCCCATATCGGGGCAGAACCGTTAATTGGGTTTTGGTCATATATAGCAACATAAACACCTTTGATAGATGAGGTGTCTATTCCGGAATTATTTTGATAAGCATAAAACTGAATTGAAGAGATATAGGAATAGTTTTCTAAAATAAAATCATCTGCTACAAGTGCCGAGTCAAAAATATTGGCATAAATACCCAAAGTAGCCTGATCTCCATAAGTTGAACTTACATCGGCATCATTATAACCCACTCCAGGATAATTGGTGAGCTGGGATTGATTGAACAAGTTCAATCTATTACCATGTAGGTAATTACTAATTGTTTGGGAATTTACTCCCGGACCATGCCAGGATACATGCATCGAATTGTAAGAAGTAGGCAATACATTAACATTTGTGGGAGTAGCACAATGGTGCTGGGCATTAACACACATAGTAATGGCTAATGCCATGGAGAACAACACTAACTTTTTCATTTTAAAATTTGTTTAGAATGAACAGGAATAAAGCCTGCATTAAATCAAGAAATTACTTCGAAATAAAATCTTGATTTGGCAAAGATACTATATATATTTCATATCTCAAAAGAAAATGATTATTTTTTACAAAAAAATAACTTTTTTCAGTTTTAAATTTGGTTGTTGCAACTCGCTACGCTTCGCTGTAAGGGTTTCCGCTATAGCTTTTATTTTTACGGAATTATATTTTCGCTACCTGTGAACAGAAGGGAGAACTTGTGTTTAAATTTGCTTTCCTGATTGTTCAAAAATATTTTATAATTTAATAATTTTATATGTTTTACACGATTGATCCTGCCATAATATCTTCATAATATACATTCCGTTGTGATATCCGGAAAAAGGAATTGTGATGTTGTCCCCGAAAGGATGAGGTACAGACAAAATAAACTGCCACGTTATCGTATATATTTCGATTGATTTTATAGGAATTTTGTTATTACTAACTAAGACAGTAATATTGTCGGATACCGGATTTGGAATTTTAATATTTTGATTTTCAGATTCTAAAATATTAGTATAGAAATGGGCTGTCTCACAGTGTTTAAGCAGTACATAATTTACCGATTAAATTATTGATATATTGTATAAAATTAATTTAAGACACACATATTTTCAATTTTACATTTATATCAATCAAAAAATAATCATTCATATGAATAAAAATGAAGAAAAATGAACTATAATAATTTAGTATTTTTGCCGTTCCAAAAACTATACAGATTACTTGATGAAAAAATCAATTGCAACTATTTTTTTATTTTTCACTTCAGTCGCCCTATTTGCACAGACCGGAAAATACAGTAATGAATTTCTGTCATTAGGCTTGGGGGCCAGAGGATTGGCAATGTCAAACACCATGTGCGCCATCACAGATGACGTAACTTCGGCCTATTGGAATCCCGCAGGATTGAGCAGAATGTCGAAAAAATATCAGCTTTCACTTATGCATGCCGAATATTTTGCAGGCATTGCAAAATATGACTATGCCGGAATTGCATTTAAAATTGACAAAAAATCAACTGTTGCATTTTCTTATATCCGCTTTGGCGTTGACAACATAATGAATACTACTGAGTTGATTGACAATCAGGGGAATATCGACTATGACCGAATTTCTCTTTTTTCTGCCGCTGACAATGCATTTATGCTTAGCTATGCTCATAATTTTGAAAAAATTGAAGGGCTCTCATTAGGCGGGAATGTAAAAATCATCAGACGAACTATTGGCGACTTTGCCGGATCTTGGGGTTTTGGACTGGACTTTGGATTACAATACAACAGAAAAGGATGGCAGGCAGGAGCCATGCTTCGCGATGCTACTTCTACTTTTAATGCCTGGAGCTACAACTTAACACCGGAGATGATCGCTACTTTTGAAGCAACAGGAAACGAAATCCCTTCTAATAATCTGGAACTTACTTTACCAAAATTGCTCCTTGGTGGAGCTAAATATGTGAAATTCGGAAAAGGTTTTGATGCCACTTTTGCACTTGATCTTGATTGCACTTTTGATGGCAAAAGAAATACCCTCATTCGGAGCAATTTTATTTCTATCGATCCCCATTTCGGAATGGAATTTGGTTTCAAAAATATTATAGCTCTCAGAGCCGGAGTTGGAAATCTTCAACAAGAAGTTGACTTTGACGGGAAAACTAAAACTACACTACAAATTAACCTCGGATTGGGTATCAATATTAAAAATATTGTCACCATCGATTACGCCTTTACTGACATTGGAAATGTCTCCATTGCCCTTTATTCTCATGTTTTTTCGCTGAAAGTCGGGTTGGATACTTTCAAAAAAAAAGGTAGTATAAAGTAATTTTTATTCCTTAAGTTTTATTTCAAAATGAAAAATTTCAAATTTACACTTTATCCATTCAGCCAATCTCAAGTTGCGGAAAGGATTGCCCAATATTCACAACAGCCGCTTCAATTCTTTGACGAACAAACAGCATTCAGATTTATCCTGAATTGTATTGACCTTACTACTCTTGAAGGAGCTGACAATACAAGCAAAATTGAAGATTTGTGTAATAAAGCCAAAAGTTTTAAATCGGTAAGTAAAAAAATCTCTAACCCTGCCTCAGTTTGCGTATATCCTCCCTTTGTTGCTCAAGCAAAGAAAATGCTTCATGGAAGCGGTGTCCGAGTGGCTTCTGTTGCCGGGGCATTTCCTTCCGGACAATCGCCACTGTTCGTCAAACTTGCGGAAGTTAAATATGCTGTTGATGAAGGGGCTGACGATATTGACATGGTCATTTCCCGGGGTAAATTTCTAGAATCCAATTATGAAGAAGTATCTGAGGAAATTGTTGCTATTAAAAAAGTGTGCCATAATACTCTCTTGAAGGTCATAATTGAAACCGGCGAACTGAAAAGTTTTGACAATATATATAATGCTTCCCGCCTGGCTATTGATGCCGGAGCAGACTTTATCAAAACTTCTACAGGAAAAGTTCCTGTTAATGCCACTCCCGAATCCTTTTTGGTTATGATTGACACCATTAAAGAATATTATGACCATACGGGTATAATGATCGGGATGAAACCGGCAGGAGGAATTTCAGATGCCGAAACAGCTCTTTTATACCTCAAAATCTTGGAAAATGTTTTAGGGGAAAAATGGTTAACCAACCATTATTTCAGAATAGGTGCCAGCCGATTAGCAGATAAAATTTACGAGAGAATTTTATAAAAAAAAATTTTTTTTTGTAAAATAGCAATTGTGAATCAAATAAATATGTATTTTTGCAATTCAATTTAAATCACAAATAAAATTGAATAATAAACCAGAATATTAAACCTTAAAATTTTGAATTATGACAAAAGCAGAAATCGTAAATGAAATTTCAAACAAAACCGGTTTTGATAAAAACGCAGTACAGACCGTAGTGGAAGCTTTTATGACCACCGTAAAAGGTTCATTAGCTAAAAACGAAAATGTTTACCTCAGAAGTTTCGGCAGTTTCATTGTAAAAGAAAGAGCTGAAAAAACCGCAAGAAATATTTCTAAAAAAACCACTATTGTGATCCCTGCGCATAAAATCCCCGCTTTCAAACCTTGCAAAACTTTCGTTAATCAAGTAAAAAAAATTAAATAAGATAAATAACTTATAATCTAAGAATAATATGCCAAGTGGTAAAAAAAGAAAAAGACACAAGATGTCTACTCATAAACGGAAAAAACGTTTAAGAAAAAACAGACATAAGAAGAAATAATATTTTCTCTTATGTTTAATCTCCTAAAACTAAATAATATGTCACTTGTTCATATTATTTAGTTTTTCATTTATACTTATCTGATCGAAAATATATGAGTGATAACATTGTAACTAAAGAATTAATCATTACTTCTCACCCGAATGAAATTCAAATTGCTCTTCTTGAAGATAAGAGGTTAGTAGAAATTCACCGCGAAAAATCTTCGGATCAATTTTCTGTTGGGGATATTTATTTAGGAAGAGTCAAGAAAATAATGCCCGGACTTAATGCTGCTTTCGTTGATATCGGAAGCGAAAAAGATGCTTTTTTGCATTATCTTGATCTTGGAACCCATGTCCGAACAATAAACTCATTTGTAAAACAAGCAATTGAGAACAAAAAAAGCAGTATCGCCAACTTCCCTCCGGAACCTGAAATAGATAAAATTGGGAAAATAGGAAACGTTATCTCTTCCGGACAACAAGTTCTGGTCCAAATAGCTAAAGAACCCATTTCGACAAAAGGTCCGCGAATTAGTACCGAAATTTCATTTGCAGGCCGATATCTTGTTTTAGTCCCTTTTTTGGATAAAGTATCTATTTCACAAAAAATTAAAAGCAACGAGGAACGAAAAAGACTGAAAAAAATCGTTCAAGGTATTAAACCCAAAAATTTTGGGATTATTATCAGGACAGTTGCTGAAAATAAAAAAGTGGAAGAGATTACTTCTGACCTGCAGCAATTGGTCGAACGCTGGAAATTAGCCGTTTTAAAGCTCCCCCATTCTCCTATCCCTTCAAAAATTGCCGCCGATTTAGACAAAACTTCTGCCCTTATTCGTGATTTGGTTAACGACACTTTCAATGCTATTTATGTTGACTCTCCGGTATTGTATAATGAAGTTAAATCTTATCTGAAATCTATCTCTTTTGAAAAGAGTAAAATTCTAAACCTCTATAAAGAAAAACAGCCCATCTTTGAACATTTCAACGTTGCCAAACAAATTAAAGGCTCTTTCGGCAAGATTGTTACTGTAAAAAATGGAGTATACCTCATTATTGAACATACCGAAGCAATGCATGTGATTGATGTCAATAGTGGAAATCGATTTAAATCATCACAGTCGCAGGAAGAAAACGTTTTAGAAGTGAATCTGATCGCGGCTGCAGAGATTGCCCGGCAACTCAGGCTACGCGATATGGGAGGGATTATCACAATCGACTTTATCGACATGCACAAAACTGCTAACCGAGCTATCCTTTTCCAGAAAATGACAGAATTTATGCAGGGAGATAAGTCAAAACATACCATTCTTCCGATAAACAAATTTGGCATTATTCAAATCACCCGACAGAGAGTTCGCAAAGAAACCATTATCGAAACAACCGAACAATGCCCTGCCTGTCAGGGGACGGGTAAAATCAAACCTACTATTTTAGTTGAGGAAGAACTGGAGAACACTATTGATTTTCTCTTTAATAAACAACAAGAGGCTTCCATCACGATTATGCTTCATGAATATATTTATGCTTATCTTACTAAAGGACTTATCTCTAAACAACTAAGATGGTTCCTTAAGTATCACAAATGGGTTCATCTTAAATCCAATCCTGATTATTATATTATGGAATATAAATTTTTTAATAAGGATATGGAAGAGATTATCTTGTGGTCTTCGCCTCATGTTGAAGATTGAAAAAATAATTAATTATGCCTTTTCTTGAAGATTTGCTAGAAAAAATGCGTAAGTATTGTGCTTTTCAGGATCGTTCGGTTTTGGAAGTAAAACTGAAACTGAAAAGTTATAAGCTTTCACAAATACAAATCGATGAAATTATAGAAAATCTTATTAAAGAGAACTTTATTAATGAGGAAAGATTTGTTGAAAATTACGTTCGAGGCAAGATGAACACTAGAAATTGGGGTAAAATGAAAATTAAAAATGAATTGCTCCGAAAAGGGATCAGTGAAAAGATGATTTCCGGTTTTCTTGAAGAAATTGAGGAAGAACCTTACGAGGACAATCTTCATGCTTCTATTGAAAAATGGCTCAGAACCAACAATTTGACGAAAGAAACATATCCTAAACTTTACCGGCATCTGCTTTCTAAGGGCTTTGAAAATGAAATGATTATCACCGGAATCAAAAATTACCGTAATAAGTATTTATCTTGATTTTTCAAATTTCCAATTTTAATAGAATTGAAGACATTGTAAAAAATCGAGAAACGAAATTTAACCAATTAATTACCATAAAATGACTACTAACGAACAAGTTAAAGATTTATCTGAAAGACTCAGTGAGTTAAGGAGGTTTCTTTGACATCGACAAAAAAATTGAGGAAATAAGCTCAAAAGAGGCAGTTACTCATCAGGATGGCTTTTGGGAAGATCCTAAAGAAGCTGAGAAAATAATGAAAGAAATCAGTTTTATCAAATCCTGGGTAGAAGAGTATAACAATGCCGTAAATCGTTTTGATGATTTATCTGTTTTATTTGAATTTTTTGAAGCGGGTGAAGCGGGTGAAAGTGAAATTGATGATTTTTATTCCAAAGCTCTGAATGCTATTGAGAAACTGGAGTTCAGGAATATGATGCGTGATGAGGAAGACAGGCTGGGCGTTGTTCTGACCATTAACTCGGGTGCCGGAGGAACAGAAAGTTGTGACTGGGCTGAAATGCTTCTTCGAATGTACATCCGCTGGGGTGAACGCAACAATTATGTAATCAAAATTCTGGACCGGCAAGAAGGAGATGTCGCAGGTATCAAGTCGGCAACTTTGGAACTTGACGGACCTTATGGATATGGTTATCTGAAAAGTGAGAACGGCGTTCACAGGCTCGTCCGACTGTCGCCTTTTGATTCTGCAAATCGTCGCCACACCTCTTTTGCCTCAGTATTTGCCTACCCTATTATCAATGATGAGATAGAAATTAATGTCAATCCCGCAGATATTAGTTGGGACACCTATCGTTCCAGCGGTCCGGGAGGGCAGAATGTTAACAAAGTAGAAACGGCAGTGCGCCTGCATCACGAACCTTCAGGCATCATCGTGGAGTGTCAGGAAACACGCTCTCAACTGCAAAATCGTGAAAAAGCGCTTCAAATGCTTAAATCACAGCTTTATCAGATTGAAATTGAAAAAAAACGTGAGAAGATTTCTGAAATCGAAAGTAGTAAAAAGAGAATTGAATGGGGATCACAGATCAGGAGTTATGTGATGCAACCTTATAAAATGGTTAAAGATTTACGTACCCGTTACGAAACATCAAATGTAAACGCCGTTATGGATGGTGAATTAGACGGCTTTATTAAGGCCTATTTAATGTCAACACACTAAAAATCAGTGATTATTTCTCTGTATTATCAGTATTCTCGACAAATCCCTGTGCTTTAAGAGGTAAAAGGCATTCGTCATTAGTTATCAGATTTTTCCCTGCTGTCTCTTCATGAATATAGCCTATTACAGAAATATTCTTAAGCTGACTTATTTTCTCAAAATCATCCTGCTTAATAGTAAAAAGCAGTTCATAATCTTCTCCACCGTTTAGCGCTACCGTAGTAGCCACAATTTTGAATTCTTTAAGCGTATTAAAAGTGAGCGTATCAATAGGAATTTTATTTTCATAGATAGTACATCCCTTATGAGAAGCATTACAAACATGTATCAAGGCTGAAGCAATGCCATCTGAAACATTTATCATAGAAGTTGGCATGATCTCACTCTTTTGTAAACTATTAATAATATCAAAAGGCGGTTCCGGCTTTAACTGCCGTTCCAGGAGATAATCATACCCATTGAAATTGGGCTGAACATCAGGATTTACCTCAAAAACTTTCTTTTCGCGCTCTAACAAGATCAGTCCTGTATAAGCTGCTCCGAAATCACCGGAAACGCAAATCAATTCCTTCTCTTGAGCCCCATCTCGTTTCACAATTCTATCATCTTCAGCATCACCAAAAGCATTCACAGCAATAATCAATCCTGTTTGAGAAGCAGAAATATCAAGTCCGACCAAATCTATAGAGTACTTTTTACAACATACAAAAATGCCATCCATAATTTCTTGCATGGCTTCCATGGAGAACCGATTTGAAACAGCAATACTTAAAGAAATTTGTTTGGGAATTGCATTCATAGCCAAAATATCGGCAAGAGGCACCACAACAGACTTGTATCCTAAATGTTTCAGAGGAAAATAGGTCAAATCAAAATGAATATTTTCAACAAGGAGTCTTGAACTGGTAACAATATTTCCCTTTGTTGGTCTGATGACTGAAGAGTCAGAACCAATCCCCAATATAGAAGAAGGTTGCGTTAACCGAAATTTTTCACTTAACTTTTCAATTAGGGCAAACTTCCCTAATTTCGAAATTTCATTTCTTTGATTATTATCAAGCATCAAAAACCTTTTTAGTTAAGATGAAAAATAATGAGAAGAAATTGAAGTATTGTCCATTACACTTCTGATAACATCAGCAAGAAATTCTGATACAGATACTACCTGAACTTTTGAAGAAGAACGCTTTAAAGGAATTGTATCGGTAATAATGAGTTTTTCTAAAACTGAATTTTCAACATTGTCAAGACCATTTCCTGTTAAGAGGGCATGGGCGCACATTGCAAAGACACTTTTAGCCCCCAACTCTTTAATTAGCTTCGCAGCTTTACATAAAGTTCCCCCGGTATCAATAATGTCATCCACTAGAATCACATTTTTATCCTTAACATCTCCGATAATTTGCAAAGTGGCTACTTCATTTTGTTTTTCACGTTGTTTAAATCCGATTGCAAGATCACAATTCAGAAATTTGGCATAGGAAGAAGCACGTTTTGTCCCTCCCGTATCAGGAGAAACTATACAAAGATTATCCAAATTTAGGCTTTTTATATAGGGAAGAAATACCGTTGAAGAATAGAGGTGGTCAACAGGAATTTCAAAAAAACCCTGAATCTGATCAACATGTAAGTCCATTGTGATGAGCCTGTCAATACCTGCTACAGTATAGAGATTAGCCATCAATTTTGCTCCAATGGAGGTTCTGGGTTTATCCTTACGGTCTTGTCGGGCATAGCCGAAATAGGGCACTACAGCAATGATTTTTCGGGCAGAAGCACGTTTTGCCGCATCAATAAGGATTAATAATTCCAAAATATTTTCAGCCGGAGAGAAAGTAGGCTGAATGATAAAAACATGTTTTCCTCTTATCGTTTCATTGTAATAGGCTTGAATTTCGCCATCACGAAACTGTGCAATATCTACTTTTAAAAGAGGAAGATTTAAATGTTCTGAGATTTTTTTTGCTAATTCAGGATTAGCTCTACCTGCAACAAGGGCAATGTCTGACTGCATAATATACTGATTTTTAAATGTTTTAATATCAAAGATCGTACTTTGCAAAAGTAGAACATTTTTTAGAACTATAACCCATCCGTCGAAAGAAAAATAAAATAAAAATCGTTACCTTTGCATTTTAATCATAATAACTGATTTATTTATTATCAAACTATACCACATTTATGAAAATAGAAGCCTCTGAATTACCTCTACAGCCGGGAGGTCAAATATATCATCTTAATTTATACCCTGATGAGTTAGCCGACACCGTTATTCTTGTTGGGGACCCCGGAAGAGTAGAGACCATTTCACAGAGATTTGATAAAGTACTCATCAAAAGAAAAAACCGTGAATTGATAACCCATACAGGGACTTTAAAAGGAAAACCTATTTCTGTACTTTCAACAGGCATGGGAACAGACAATATTGATATTGTGATGAACGAACTTGATGCACTTGCCAATATTGACCTTAAAACTTTAGAAATTAAAAAAGAACATAAGTCATTAACACTTATTAGAATAGGAACTTGCGGAGCATTACAACCAGATATTCCTGTACATAGTTTTATTGCTTCTGCTTATGGTTTTGGATTTGACGGACTGTTACAGTTTTACCGCCATGACAATCTATCAAAAGATGATATAGTAAATGCTTTTATTGAACAAACCGGATGGAATGAAAAATTACCATTTCCCTACTGTATTCCGGCCAATCAGGAATTGCTTGACCGCATTGGACATGATATGATTCAAGGTGTTACGGCAAGTGCTCCGGGTTTTTTCGGACCTCAGGGACGTGTTCTTCGAACAGAATTAATGTTTCCGAACTTAAATAATAAAATTGAGCAATTTAACTTCAACGGTTTGAAAATTAGCAATATGGAAATGGAATGCTCTGCCATTTATGGTCTGGGATCTATATTCGGACACAAAACCCTGACCTGTTGCCTTGCCATCGCTAACAGAGTAACCAAAAAATTCTCCGATGGCTATCACAACGAGATGAATAAACTGATTGATACGGTTTTGGAAAGGATATTTTAAAAATTGTATCATGATAACAGAACTACATTTTGACGCATTCATAGAGGCTTCTCATCTTATTGGGAAAATGCAGCTTCTTCATTGCAGTAGCGGCAATCTGTCTTGGAGAGTGGACAACGAAGTGATGATTTCTGCTACCGGGTCATGGTTGCCAAACATTCAAAAGGAAAAAATCGCCATACTGGATTTGGAATCCGGGCGATCGCTCAACAACGTCAGACCTTCTATGGAACATCTTTTTCATTTGGGTGTTATGAGGCAACGGAAGGATGTAAATGTTGTTTTACATTTTCAATCGGAGTATGCCACTACCATATCCTGTATGAAAGAAAAACCGTCCAATTTTAATATCATTTCGGAAATTCCATATCATATTGGAAAAAATATTGCCATTGTCCCCTATTTTGTTCCCGGAACACCTCAACTTGCGAATGCTGTTGTGGAAGCTTTAAAAGATACTAATGCCTGTTTGCTCTCAAATCACGGACAGGTTGTTTGCGGAAAAGATTTTGAATCTGTAATGGAAAGAGCTGTTTTTCTGGAAATTGCTTGCCGAATTATGGTACAATCCGGGATGAATTACAATGTTCTGAGCCCAACAGATGTTGCCACATTGGAACAACTTGGCAAAAAATAAGATTTGTCGGGTTTATTTATCAAAACATAAAGCACTAATTATCTATTTCTATATATTTATGAATTATCAAGTTACAACTATTTTAATATTTTTACTCCTACTATTTAATCCATTGTTTTCACAAGAACCCACACCAAAGACAAGTCAAAATAAATTTTCTTACAAAGGGTTTTCCGGGGGGATGTTCATTCACAGCGGCTATTCGGTGGGCAAAACTTTTCAGGTAAAAATCTCAGACAATACTTTCAGAAATGTGGCAGCCACAGGTGGTATTTTCGGCCTGGGAGGTAATCTGGGCTTCCTTTTTGGAAAACATATGAGATTCGGTGGAGAAGGATATGTCTCCAATACCTATTATGAAAATGGAAGTCGTTTCAGAATCGGCTGGGGAGGTATATTTGCAGAATATATGTATCAGTTCAAAAAAATTATTCCTTTTGCAGGAGTAACAATAGGCGGAGGAAAATTCACCAATACCTATTTCCCAGAAAAGCCATCCGACGATCTTACAACAAGTTCTGTCGTTTACAAGAAAAAAGGCATTTTTATCATCACTCCTTTTATCGGAACTGAATTTATTCTGACAGAAAAATTACATCTAAGATTTAGGATTGATTATCTATTTGCCCCGGCAGCCATGATAAAAGAACCCGATTTTAGCACGGGAGCGAGATTTTATTTGGGCGTGCTCTTTTGCAAATAAATTGATTTTCTGTTTATTGTCAGATATCAAATTAGATTTTTTAAATACTCAATTTATCAATCCGAATTTATCCATTCATAGAATTCATCCAAGTTTGTAAGATTATCTTTAAACCACTGCTGGGCTCTTTATTCGGATGAAGTAATATAATAGCAATAAGTCTCAATATTTTCACTATTGGCTATATAATTAAAAAAAGCTTGATGGCCTCTTATTTTTTCAAATCTAATCAAGATAGGCATTGCGCTGATAATAAATTTATCAGCAACAATATTGCTAAAAAAAGAGAATCTTTTCATTGAATGATCTTTTGGTTACATAACGATTGATTATACTAAAACAAATATCTTCTTAAAAGAATAGTTACAAATTAAAAAAACATTTTTAATAATCAACTATATAACTCTAAGAAAATTGAATAAAAGAGATCAGGAAAGGGTAATCCTTTTAATGAGAGAATATATTTTTGTACTTTTGCAAGATAAGAAAAACTAATAAAAGTTATAAATAATAAATGAAAGCACACACCATTTCAAGCAAATTGTTGAGTATCGAAAAAGTCGGCAAAATCATTAAAAACCACGCCAAAATTAAATTATCTGAAGAATCTGCCAATGCAATAAAAAATTGCCGGTTATATCTTGATGAAAAGATGAAAAAGAGCAAACACCCTGTTTATGGGGTAACTACCGGTTTCGGTTCCCTTTGCGATAGAACTATTTCCATAGAAGAGTTGTCACAACTACAAAGAAATCTGGTTGTTTCTCATGCTTGTGGAATGGGGGATGAAGTTCCTCAGGAAATAGTAAAAATAATGCTTCTTCTAAAGATTCAATCACTATCTTATGGACATTCGGGAGTACAGCTCGTGACGGTTGAAAGGTTGATGGATTTTTTCAATAAAGGAGTCTATCCGATTGTATATCAACAAGGTTCATTAGGTGCTTCAGGAGATTTGGCTCCATTAGCACATCTTTCGCTGCCATTATTAGGATTGGGAGAGGTTTATTACAAAAATAAAAAATATGATGCTGCCGAAATTAATAAAAAGTTCGGTTGGGAACCTATAACCCTCCAATCTAAAGAGGGGTTGGCACTGCTCAACGGAACTCAGTTCATGAGTGCATATGCTGTTTGGCTACTATTGAAGTCAGAAAAATTATCCCAAGTAGCCGACTTGATAGGAGCTATTTCCCTAGATGCATTTGACGGACGGAAAGAACCTTTCAACATGGCAGTTCATTTTGTCCGCCCACATTCCGGACAGATTATGACGGCTACCTTTATCAATAGCTTGCTTGAGGGATCTGAAATTATCGGACGTCCCAAAAAACATGTTCAGGACCCCTACTCTTTCAGATGTATGCCACAAGTTCACGGAGCCACCAAAGATACCATCCAACATGTGTACGAAGTTGTCGATATTGAAATCAATTCGGTAACCGATAACCCGACTGTTTTCCCGTATGAAGATCTCATTATCTCAGCAGGTAATTTTCACGGACAACCATTGGCGCTGGCACTTGATTTTCTCACCATTGCCATGGCAGAATTGGGCAATATTTCTGAAAGAAGAATTTATCAACTCATCTCCGGAAAACGTGAATTACCCTCATTTCTTGTGAAAAATCCCGGCCTTAACTCAGGTTTTATGATTCCGCAATACACAGCAGCATCTATTGTGAATCAAAATAAAGCATTTACGATGCCATGTTCAACAGACTCCATTGAATCCTCACAAGGTCAGGAAGATCACGTTAGCATGGGCGCAAATGCTGCTACCAAAGCATATTTGGTTATAAATAATGTTGAAAAAATACTTTCTATTGAACTTTTAAATGCCGCTCAGGCCCTTGAATTCAGAAGACCTTTGAAATCATCGTCATATATTGAACAACTTATTGAACAATATCGATGCCATGTTCCTTTTGTTGAAAATGATACGGTTATGTATCAGCTCATGCAAAAATCACTTGAATTTGTAAAGGGAATTGATTTAATAATTCCCTGATGTTTTCCCATCTTTGTGATGAATAAAGTAAGTACATGACAAATAATAAAATTCATCCCATACAAGAAAATACTTTGGATTTTGGCATTCCGGATTTGAAGTGGTGCTTTTCACTACCATCGCTAAGGCAATAAATTCCCGGTATAAGTTCTTTATTCCAAAATCATTACTTGTTAAAATGAATAATAAAAAATGAAAATATAAATGAACTACGATTTTGACGAAATTATTGACAGAACCAATTCAGCGAGTTTAAAATACGACAAGAGAGAGGTTATTTTCGGATCCCAAGACGTTTTACCGATGTGGGTTGCCGACATGGATTTCAGAACGCCCGATTTTGTATTGAACGCTATAAAAAACAGATTGTCAAATCCGGTTTTGGGTTATTTTTATCACAGCACTGCTTTCTATTCATCCATCGTCAATTGGATGGAAAAAAGGCACAATTGGGTTATCGAAAAAGAATGGATTAATTTTTCACCCGGAATCGTTACCGGATTGTCGGTTATTGTTCAGGCTTTTACCAATAAAGGAGATAAAATTATTGTTCAGCCACCGGTTTACCACCCTTTTTATTATGTTATTGAAAATCAAGAAAGAATAATTGTCAGAAATCCTTTATTAAAAAAAGAAGACCAATATTACTTTGATTTTGACGATTTGGAATTAAAATTGAAAGAAGGAGCCTCAATGCTGATTTTAAGCAACCCACACAATCCGGTAGGGAGATGCTGGAGAGAAGAGGAACTTCAAAAGCTGGGGGAAATGTGTTTAAAATACAACTGTATGTTAGTTTCTGATGAAATCCATTCCGACCTCATCATGACCGGATACCGGCATATACCCGTTGCAAGAATTTCAGAAAAAATTGCACAAAATACCATAACCTGTATGGCTCCCAGCAAAAGTTTTAATTTGGCAGGAATGTCAACTTCTCAAATTATTATTTCTAATCCTTTTTTCAGAAAACAATTGGAAACATATTTAATTGACAGGCTTCACCTTCATCTTGGCAATACTTTCGGAGATGTTGCTTTGGAAGCTGCCTATAATAACGGAGCAGAATGGATAGATCAATTGTGCAAATATCTCACCGGAAATGTTATATTTGCAAAGAATTTCATTGCAACTAATCTGACGGGAATCAAGACTTTCAGACATGAGGGCACTTATTTGTTATGGGTTGATTTTTCAAACACAGCTCATACACATAAGGAGTTAAATGATCTGTTGATATTTAAAGCCGGTCTGGGGTTCAATGATGGAGCAATATTCGGGAAAGAGGGAGAAAAATGTATGAGGATAAATCTGGCTTGTCCCAGAAAAATTGTTGAAGAAGCAATGTTTAGAATGAAAAAGGTGTTTTAATATGTTTTGTAATCAATTCCAATTTATGAAAACAAAAATTAACCTGATCTACATCTTTTTAATCTTGATATTGTTTTCCTGTAAACCGGAAGCAAAATTTCCGGTAACTCCGGCAATTTCTTTTGTCAAGTTTGAAAAAATCGATAATGGAACAGGTGTTGATGACCAAGGCATTTTGACCATTCATTTTGAGGACGGAGACGGAGATATCGGACTGGATGAAGAGGATACTGAAGCCCCTTTCGACACTTCTTCCATCTACTACTATAATTTCTTTATCAAATATCTGGAAAAACAAAATGGAGAATTTGTTGAAGTCGAATTGCCCATGACAAACAACGCCAGAATTCCACGATTAAGTTTTGATGTTCCTGAATCAATAGAAGGTGATATTTCGATTACACTATATATCAACAACTATTCTTCCCCATATGACACAATACGTTTTGAATGTTATATTGTGGACAGGGAACTTCATCACAGCAATACCATAACTACTCCGGATATAATTATTAATAAATGAACCTATGACAGAACAAGAGGCAATTAGACAGGCTTTATTAGAAGATATCGGAAATGGTGACCACTCCTCTCTAGCCTGTATCGACAGCTCCATTATTGGACAAATGCAACTCATTGCAAAACAATCAGGAATTCTTGCAGGCATTGATGTTGCTTTGATGGTACTCAATGAAGTGGACTCTTCTATAAGATTAGACTCCTATAAGCAAGACGGTGACGAAATAAAGAAGGGAGACATTGTCTTTACCCTGACCGGCCCGGTGAAAAGTATGCTAACCGCTGAAAGAACAGTGCTCAATTTTATGCAAAGAATGAGCGGCATTGCTACTGCAACAAGTCGATATATCAAAAAAATTGAAGGGACAGGAACAACCATACTTGATACCAGAAAAACCACTCCCAATATGCGTTTTTTTGAAAAATATGCCGTAAAAGTGGGTGGCGGAACAAATCACCGTTTCGGATTGTATGACATGATTATGCTGAAAGATAATCATATAGATTTTGCCGGAGGAATTGAAAAGGCAATCGACAAAACCCATCAATATCTAAAAGATCATAATCTTGACCTTAAAATTGAAATTGAAACCCGTAATATTGAGGAAGTAAAACGGGTGGTTGCTCATGGAGGAGTTGACCGAATAATGCTTGACAATTTCACCCCTGAAAAAATAATTGAAGCTCTTCAAATTATTGATTCAAAATATGAAACTGAAGCTTCCGGGGGAATTACTCTTGACAATTTAACTGATTATGCTAAGACCGGCGTTAATTTTATTTCTGTTGGAGATCTGACACACCATATCAATAGTTTGGATTTAAGCTTGAAATATATTGGTGTTATTTAATATATTGATACTAATAATTAAATTATGAAAACAGGAGTTAAGATTCTGATAATCATAGCGTCTTTTATTATAGGGATACTGTTGATTGCAGCAGTAATTATTTCTCCTATAGCCCATTCTTACATCGAAAAACACAGCAAAGAACTGACCGGCAGAGTGGTGACCATGGATAAATTAAGAATAAACATTTTCTTTGGCACTGTTTTTATCCAAAATTTCAAAGCTCTTGAAGCTAATGATAAAGATGAATTTATCACTTTTGATAAATTAAAAGTTAACCTCAGCCTCTACCGATTACTTGCCAATGAGTTAAGATTCACTAAAATAGCCCTTACCGGACCAAAAATTGTTGTCCTGCAAAATGAAACCGGCTTTAACTTTTCCGATATTCTTGAAAAATTTTCTTCCAATGAGGAAGATACAACAGACTCAGCCAATGACTTAGCTATTGACCTGAGAAATATATCCCTGAAAGACGGGGAGTTGATATATCGTGATCTTTCTGTAAATAGCTTGTTTGACATGCGAAATTTGCAACTCAATGTTCCAAGAATTTATTTCAGTGGAAAAAGCACGGATATCGGGGTTAAGCTAACCTTTGGGAAAAATGGAGGCAGTTTGGCTCTCAAATTATTGTATGCTTTGGATAAGGAAAATTATAATCTTAATATAAGACTAAGTGATTTTTCACTGACTCCTGTAAAACCATATCTGAAAGAATTTTTTAATATCAATTCTTTAGAGGGAAGACTTTCAACAAATCTTACTATCAAAGGGTCTCTAAAACATATTATGGACTTTATTGCTAAAGGAACTCTTACTTTTCAAAATATTCATGCTACCGGACTTGATGATAAAGATATTGCAAATGTAAAAAAGTTACATCTTGATATTGAAAATATTGATTATAAAAATCAAAAATTTTATCTGAACAGATTTGATATTTCCGGATTAAAAATTAATTATGACATCTATGAAGACCACAATACATTTTCCAATCTTTTTGTTGAAACAGAAGATGATTCTTTAGCCACAAAAGATGCTTCTGTAAGTTCTGATACTATTCCCGAGAAACCATTAGATTTAAAAATCAGAAAATTTTCAATATCACAATCAGAAATTCAATATGCTGATTATACTTTAAAACAACCATTTTTATTACCAATTTCTCAAATTGATATTCAAGCTGAAGATGTTAGTTATACAAATCCTTTAGCTATCAGGTTATCTGCCCTTGTAGGAGAAAAAGGTGAATTATCCGGAGATTGGCAAGGAAATATTGAAGATTTTGGAAATCAAAAATTTAATGTCTCACTTAAGAATTTCAAACTAACCGACATTTCACCATACTGTATTCATTATACAGCATTTCCTCTGAAAGAAGGAGTTCTAACATTTAAGAGTTCTAATACTATTCAGAATAATAACATAAACAGTATCAATGTCGTTGATATTTATAAGTGCAAAGTCGAAGATAAAATAAAAGAGATGGAACCTGAATACAAAATTCCATTGAAAGCTGCATTATATATATTAACTGACAGAAAAGGCAAAATCTCGATGGAATTGCCTGTCAAAGGAGATATAAGTTCTCCGACATTTTCTTACAGAAAAATTATTTTCAAAACACTAGCCAATCTCATCGTCAAAATTGTCACTTCGCCGATTGATGCTTTGGTCAAATCGATTGGAATCGAGGAAGAAGTACTCAACGATATTGAGATGGATTATTCAGCCTTGGACATTACTTCGGAACAATATACTCAACTAAATAAGATTACCGAAGTATTAAAAATTAAGCCTGAATTAAAATTATCCGTTCATCAAAAATACAATCTTGAAGAAAGCATCCGTGAAGAAGCTCTTTTTAAAGCAAAAAGTGAGTATTATCTTTCTATTAATCCTGAAAAGAAGATAAGTAATTTGATATTAGAAGATTTTGTCAACATTAAAAATATAAAAAATAACAATCCTGCTTTTCAAAACTATCTCAATCAAAAAGCGATCAACAATGAAGTGGGAGATGTCTATGCAAAAGCTTTATCATTATATGACAGAAATAGTCTGATTGAAGAAATAAGGAATAACGCATTCACTAGAGACAAACTCTTTTCGGATTATTTTTCCACTCAAGGAATCCCTGCAGGTACAGTCAATATTCTTCCTGAAACTGAAGATCCCCAAGTGCAAGGAAAAATAATATTCTCTTTTAAAATTACATTTCCGGATACTGAATCCGACTAACTTTTTGATTCATCTGAAAATTAATAATAAATAGTTTTATGCTTAATAATCTCAGAACATGTCCCTAGAAAAAATTTGGAAAGAAATTGTCAGAAAGGCAAGTCAAAATAATACGTTAAGAAGAATATACAAATTCTTCAATAAATTAGTACTCCCCGGTTTTCAAGGAGTTCCATTTCTGGAAGTGATGAGATTTTTCATAGAATCCCTTTTTAAGGGGATCCTATTTCAGCGGGCTGCAGCCATGACCTATAGACTCTTTATTTCAATCATTCCTTTGCTGATGGCACTATTTGCTGCTATTTCATTTTTGGATGAATCAATAAGACTTGAGTTGCTTGATCTAATTCAGTCTATGGTTCCCGACTACACCTGGCCGGCTATATCAGGAATTATATCGGGTGTGATTATGAAACAAAACGGAGCACTGCTTTATTCTTCCTTTGGCATTGGAATTTACCTTACACTCCTTAGCTTAAATTCGATTGTAGCAACATTAAATATTACCTATTTTAAAATTCAGACCAGAAATCTCTTCCAACAGTTATTAGTAAGTTTGATTCTTCTCATTGTTATAGGAGTTATTATTATTTTGGGAATTGGAATTTTCATTGGAACCTCTTATGCCATAAACTATATTAACAATACTATTGAAGTTCCTCCTGCAATATACTCTTTTTCTATTGCAGCTTTAAAATGGATACTTCTGGCCGTCTTGGCTTATATATCTATCTCCAGCCTGTTTTATGTTGCCCCTTTGAACAAAAAGAATTTTAAATTTTTTTCAGCCGGTTCAACTTTTTCCACTGTGATGCTCATAATTTTACTCTATGCCCTTAATTTCTATTTTTACTATTTCCCTACTTATAATCTGATATATGGTTCTATCGGGGCACTTTTTGCCATTTTACTTTGGATTTACTGGAGTTCAACTATTATTCTGATTGGATTTGACCTCAACGTCAGTATCTATGTAGCTAAGCAAAAAATGAAAGAAAATGGAGATATTATACTTGAAAGCACTTTAACAGATTCTTCTCTTTAATCTATTAAAATCGGCTATTTTTGATTTTAAAAAACTTTTATTCCTTTATAAATGAATCATTTTCGAAATTTAGTACTTCCTGTTTCTATTATTATTGGGATATTTTTTCACAGCTATTTTGATAGACTTACTCCTTTAATTCCATCTTTGATTTTTGCCTTGCTATTTATTTCTTTCTCCAACATCGAATTAAAAAAAATGAAAGTTTCGATGTTTCATTTTCAACTAATTCTCTTTCAACTAATTTTCAGTTTAGGAATCTATTTTATTCTCAAATTATATGATGAATCTATTGCCCAAGGAGTATTGGTGACAGTATTAACCCCCACGGCTACTTCGGCAGTAGTAATTGCTGTCATGCTGGGAGCGAATCTTAACACAATGGTTTCTTACACTTTATTTTGTAATCTGATAGTGGCTATTGTTGCTCCTATTCTGTTTTCATTTATCGGAGAACAGATTAATATTGGGTTCTGGGCATCTTTCTGGCTCATTTTCAAAAAAGTATTTCCAATTCTGGTTCTTCCACTTTTTTTTGCTTTAGCAATAAAATATATTTCACCAAGAACCAATCGCTATATTGCGAAACATCAAAATATATCTTTTTATATCTGGGCTGTTTCACTTACCATCGTTGTAGGAAGAACTATTGATTTTATATATAAACAAGGGACTTCCAAAATTGGACTCATGATTATGATGGGAATCATATCAATAGTTCTTTGCTTCATTCAATTTTCATACGGCAGATATATTGGGAAAAAATATGGAGATGTTGTTGCGGGCGGACAATCACTGGGTCAAAAAAATACCGTTCTTGCTATCTGGATGGCCCAAAGTTATCTCTTGCCATTATCTTCTGTCATCCCGGCACTCTACGTAATATGGCAAAATTTGTTCAATAGTTATCAACTATGGAAGAAAAACAGAAAAAAAGGATAAGATTTCTTATATTTGCATCCTGTTTTAAAACTAATAAAAAATCTCTTGAATCATAACATAATTACTTCCTCTTTCCAATAATAATCCTTACTTTATCTTTCTCCGGGTATATGACAATTAATGAAATTCAAAATAAAAAAGAGTATAATATTTTTCTACCACTGCAAGTCTTTTCTCTTCATTATATTGAAATATTTTAGCCACAATTCTTGATAATCAATAATTTTACATTTATAATTTTAAATAGCAAATCTTATAATGAGTAGTAATAATGAAACCATACAGACAGATGTTTTAATAGTCGGAGCAGGTCCTGCCGGGTTAGCCACCGCCATTCATTTAGCTGAAATTTTAAAACAAAGAGGGCGGAACCAACGAATCATGATTATTGAAAAAGGGAGCTCAGTTGGAAGCCATATATTGTCAGGCGCCTTGGTAAAACCTTCTGTATTTAAAGAATTACTTTCGGATAGTGATTATGCTGAAATACCTTTCATTACAAAAGTTAGAAAAGACAGAACAGTTTTGCTTTCAGAAAAAAGATCTCTCAAACTGCCATTTCACGCTCCTTACATGAGTAATAAAGGAAATTATATTGCCTCTTTGGGACAAATATGTAAATTTTTGGCTTCAAAAGCAGAAAAAAAGGGGGTGGAAATATATCCGGGATTTGCAGTTGATGAACTTTTATATAAAGGTGATAAGGTCATCGGGGCAAAAACTAAAGACACCGGAGTTGATCATGAAGGAAAGCATTTAGAAAACTACCAGCCCGGCACCCGCATTGAAGCCAGAATTACAATCCTTGCCGAAGGTTCACGAGGAAGTCTGACAAAATCACTCATCAAAAAATATAAACTTGACAAAGATTCAAACCCACAGATTTACTCATTGGGTTGTAAGGAATTATGGTCTGTTCCTGAAAAGAATATCAAACCCGGGGAGACTTACCACACCATGGGATTTCCTTTTAAACATGAAGAGTTTGGAGGCGGTTTTATTTATGGACTTACAGAAAACAGAGTGGCCATCGGGTTGGTGGTCGGCCTTGATTATCATGATCCCGGTTATGATATTCACAGAGCCTTCCAGATATGGAAAACATCTGCTTTTGTCTCTAAATTTCTAAAAGGGGGAAAATTGTTGGAATACGGAGCTAAAACACTTCCCGAAGGTGGTTATTACAGTATTCCGAAATTATATGTTGACAATGCCTTAATTGTAGGAGATAGTGCAGGCTTGATATCAATGCCTGCATTAAAGGGGATTCATTTGGCAGTAAAATCAGGGATGCTGGCGGCAGAAACTGCTGCTGATGCGCTCTCCATAATGGATACATCCGAAAATATTCTTCAAAAATATCAGCTTTCCTTGAACAAAAGTATTATAGGAAAAGAACTTTATCCCGTTCGCAACTTCAGAGAAAGCTTTTCTAAAGGGCTGATTTTAGGAGGAATCCGGTTCGGTACTCAGTTGATTACAGGAGGAGCAGGTTTTTCCGGAAGACTCGTTCCTCATGAAGATTTCCAAAGAACTCATAAAATGAGCGATTATAAGAACAAACCATTTTTAGAAAGATTCAGCAATAAACAAGAATATGATAAAACATTGACATTTGATAAAGAAACGGATATTTTTTATTCAGGAGTTCATCATGACGAGCAACAAAAATGTCATTTGCTGATTAAAGATAGAGAAGAGTTCAGTGCCATAAACATTGAACAATACGGAGCTCCCTGTCAATACTTTTGCCCTGCTGAAGTTTATGAACTTCATGTAGATAAAACCGGGAAAAAAGAGATAAGAATTCACGCGGAAAATTGTTTACATTGTAAAACCTGTGATATTAAATCTCCCGAAAGGGGAATAACCTGGACAGTTCCAAACGGGGATAACGGTCCCGAATATCAAAACATGTAATTAAAGAAAGAAATATAAAAATGGCTTTAACGATTATTAGTCTAATTAAACAGGTTCCTCTTGCTGGCGAAATGCGAATGGGAGAAGATGGCCTGATGGAACGCTCAAAAGCAAAATCAATCATTAATATTGATTGCCAATTTGGTCTTGAAGCAGGATTACAACTCAAAAAAGAACATCCCGATGCCAAATTGATAGTTTGTTCCATGGGACCCAAATCATTTGAAAGTTCTCTTAAAAAAGCAATTTCCATAGGCTATGATGAGGCATACCTCCTCTCAGACCGTAAACTTGGCGGCAGCGATACCTACGTCACTGGCATGGCAATCTCCACAATGCTTAAGCATTTGGGGTTCACAAAAGATTCTAAAGAACCATTCATAATATTTACAGGTAGACAAACCAGCGATGGTGATACGGCACATGTTCCTTCACAAATAGCGGAAAATATTGGAATTCCTCAGGCAACTTTTGTAGAGAATGTAAAAGCAGACGAATCAGGAAATATTATCGCCAAACGAATTATTGAAGGTGGATATCAATTGCTTAAATTGCCATTTCCATGTGTTATTTCTATGACTCCAACAGGCATTCCACCGCGCAAACCCTCATTGTCAGGAGCTGTAAAAGCTCACAATATGAAAATAAACACTTTCAGTATTGAAGATATTGGACTGAATGGTGAAAAAACGGGAATTGCGGGTTCTCCGACTATTGTATCCAAAGTTATTGATATTGTTAGCGAACGTCCGCCTGTTAAAATGTCTGAAGGTCATAATGAAGTAGCTTTGGTTGATAATTTCATCGAAAAATTTAAGATTGGCAGCCATTATTATGAAAAGAAGGAAAAAGCTGTAAAGAAAGAGATTCAATCTTCTGATTTTCCTGTAAAAGATTTCAGAAATGGTGCCAGTGGAATACTCACCTGGGCAGAAATCACGAATGGAGCTATATCCAGACCTTCCCTGGAATTGCTAACTCCGGCAAGAGCGCTGGCATCACAGTTGGGCGAAAATACAAGAGTGATGACACTAATGATCGGAAAAAATGTTCAACCTTTAGCTCAAACTCTAATTGAGCATGGTTCTGATGAAGTTATTTTAGTAGAGAATGACAAACTTGAAGAATACTTAGTGTTACCTTTTTCCTCTATTTTTAACCAGATTATCAAGGAAAAAAATCCTGAAATTGCCCTTTTTGCTGCCACAACGTCAGGAAGAGAACTTGCCCCCAGAATAGGAATGAAAACGCAAAGTGGAGTAACAGCAGACTGCACCGGTCTGGAAATTGGGGAATACATTGACAAGAAAAGAGAGCTTATTTTTAAACCAATTCTTGAATCTCGCAGACCGACTTACGGCGAAAGTAAACTTGCTACCATTCTCAGCTTTGTCTGTCCACAAATTTCGACGGCACGCCCGGGCACTTTCAAACTTCCCGATCGCGATGTTAACAGAAAAGGAGTAGTTTCAAATTTTAATGCCATTTTGGATCAAAGCGATTTTGTTTCTGAGATTATCGATACCGTGAGAGGGGAAAGTGGATTATCTAATCTTTTTGAGGCTGATATTGTGGTTTCGGGAGGACGAGGGACAGCTATTGACAATTTAGGATTGATAAAAGAACTGGTGGATGCTTTAATCAACAAAGGAATTAATGCCGAATGGGCTTGCAGCAGACCTGTTGTTGATGAAGGAATATCAGAGTATTCGAGGCAAATAGGTCAAACCGGTAAGACCATTCGTCCAAAAGTATATGTTGCAGTCGGGATATCCGGGGCTATTCAGCATCTCTCCGGAATGAAAGAGGCCGGCAAAGTGATTGCCATAAACCATAATCCAAAAGCTAATTTTTTTCATAATGCAGATTTTGGTATTGTTGGTGAATATCAAGACATTATTCCGGAATTAATAGAACGGGTAAAAGCAGGTTTTACATTTGGTATTGAACCAAAATAAAAGCAACTTGTTATTTGTAACCAATAAAAAATCTATTATAAATCGAAATAAAAATTGGTACTAAATAAGCTAATCTATTGATAATAAAAAACAATATAAATTTCTATGAAATCAGTTTCACTTTGGACCCAAGATTTCCGATCAGTTGTTGATGATGGCAGAAATCATAGTGTTGTGGTAGATTTGCCATCAGCTAAAGGCGGAAGTAATGAGGGCCCTACTGGGATAGAATTATGCGTTATGAGTTTAAGTGGATGCATCGGGACTGTTTTTGCAATGATGGCTCAGAAAATGAGAATCAGTTTTACTAAAATGCAGGTAGAAGTCTTTGCAGAACAAGATAGCAATGCCTCCACTATCACAGATGTTTACTGTGTTCTTTCAATCCGGACGACAGATGAAAAAGAAAAAATCGAAAAATGCTTTGAACATACCATAAAGAATTGTCCTGTTGGTGTTTTATTCCGCCAAGCAGGAATTGAAATTACAAGTGAAATAAACTATATATAAAATGAATGCTTTTGAAAAAATTAATCTACCTGACGTAAAAAATATAATTATTGTAGCTTCAGGAAAAGGTGGTGTGGGAAAATCGACTGTTTCTGCCAATTTGGCAATTGCCATGGCTCGTCAGGGCAAAAAAGTTGCCCTTGTTGATGCCGATATTTACGGTCCTTCCATCCCCAAAATGTTTGGAGTGGAAGATGCTCAACCGGAAGTTAGTGCTATTGAGAATAAGGAAATTATGTTTCCCGTTGAAAAATATGGAGTTAAGATTATGTCTATCGGCTTCTTTATACCTAAATCCCATGGTTTAATATGGAGAGGACCTATGGCATCCAATGTAATTTCACAACTCTTTGGAGATACTCAATGGGGAGAAATAGATTATATGATTATAGACTTCCCTCCCGGGACCGGAGATATTCAGCTTACTACTGTTCAGAAGTTACCTATTAACGGGGCCATTATTGTAACCACTCCTCAGGAAATAGCACTAAATGATGCAAGAAAAGCTGTTTCTATGTTTTCCAATAACGATATTAACATCCCGATCATCGGAATTATTGAAAACATGTCCTGGTTTACTCCTCAATCACATCCTGATGAAAAATATTTTCTTTTTGGTCAAGGTGGAGGAGCAAAACTATCAGCAGAACTAAATTCAAAATTACTTGGACAAATTCCGTTAGTAGCTGAAGTTGGCGAAGCAGCCGATAAAGGACTAAGTGTTTTCAATCAGGAAAACCGGACTGTTGTGGAAGCTTTTGAAAAAATTGTCTTAAGTATTGTCTAGCTTTCTAAAAACAGAACTTAAGTTAATGAGTAAATAATTAACTTAACGCCACATCCAATAACATCATCACTGCAAAACCAACCATTGTAGCAACTGTAGCGAGATCAGAATATTTTGAACGCTGTGATTCGGGAATTAATTCTTCCACAATAACATATATCATTGCACCTGCAGCAAACGAGAGGGCATAAGGAAGAATATATGTCATGGAAGAGGCGATAACAGCTCCAACAACGGCTCCAATAATTTCAACCACTCCGGAGAGTTGACCGAAGAAGAAACTTTTTCTGGCGGAAAACCCTTCACTTTTGAGAGGAGCTGAAACAGCAAAACCTTCGGGGATATTTTGAATTCCAATTCCCAGAGCAAGTGAAATGGCACCCATTATGCTAACAGAATCAACTCCTCCTGTCAGAGCACCAAATGCCACGCCTACTGCCAACCCTTCGGGAAAGTTATGAATAGTGACCGCAATAATCATCAGCCACGACCGCTTCAATTTTGTTTTAGGACCTTCAATTTCATCATTTGAAGCACCGGGGTGAAGATGAGGAATTAGCAAATCGACAAATCTAAGAAATATTCCTCCCAATGCAAAACCGACAATTGCAGGAACCCAGGGAATTAATCCATCACTTTTAGCCATGTCAATAGAAGGTAATAATAGGGAGAAAAAAACAGCGGCCAACATAATTCCGGCTGCAAAACCTATCATTACCGTAAAAGCTTTGGGAGTTACAGTTTTAAAAAACAGCACTAAGGAAGCACCAAGAGCAGTCATAAACCATGTAAAAACTCCTGCTATCAATGCTTGCCATACCACCTTCAGAGATAAAAACCAATCAACTAAAGTAATAGATGTCAACATTATATATCAATTTTGGGTTAGAACTTACTTTTTCACTATTTGAAAAATCTTCATCAACTCTCCTTTATTTAAAATTTTAAGATAATAAGTTCCAGTAGAGAGATTTTCTATCGGTATGATGGTGTACATTTCAATAATAAAGTGATGTTTTAACAAATTTCCGCTGCTATCATAAAGATTGGCTTCATAGTTTAGAGAAGTTTGCTCATCATTTACTATCAACTCAAAATAATTATCCGTTGGATTTTGATAAACAACAGCCGAAAGCGAAATTCCGGGTTGATTATCAACCCCCAGTACAGATATTTCGTATGGATTTTCAACTCTTATTTTTTTGTTTTTTGATTTACCGGACTGTGAATACGAGGGGTAAGCCATTGAAAGAGCTATTATTAATAATAAAATATTTCTCATTCTTACTTTTTTTATTGGCAAATTTACAGAAAATAATTAAGCACTATTACTTTCAACAACAAAACCTATAGAGGTATAAATAGGTATAAAAAGCTATATTTAGATTTTTTGTTATTTTTGCATCAAAATAAAATAAAAAAGATGGAAATTACCAGAATTTTTGATCTATTACCTCATTATGCTATGCATTATAACAATGATGATGCATTATGTGGAAAAGAAAATGGAGTTTGGGTTAAATATAGTATCGCTCAATATATTGAGAAAGTAAACTATATAAGTTACGGCTTAATGCAATTGGGCATAAAAAAAGGAGACAGAATTGCATCCATCAGCAACAATCGCCCTGAGTGGAATTTTCTTGATATGGCAATACTTCAGTTAGGGGCCATTCATGTTTCAATTTATCCAACTATCAGCGAATCTGATTATAAGTATATATTGAATCATGCAGATGTAAAAATGGTCTTCGTTTCCGGATGGGAACTCCTTCGGAAAATTGAAAATGTTATTTCTGAGATACCATCTTTGGCTGAAAATGTATATACCTTCCGAAATTTAAGAGGATATAAGCACTTAAATGAAATCATTGAATTGGGAATGGCAAATCCAAGTCCTCAATATCTTAGCGATATCAAAGACAGAATTTCTCCCGATGATGTCATCACTTTGATATATACCTCAGGGACAACAGGAAATCCTAAGGGAGTAATGCTTACTCACAGAAATCTCTTATGCAATGCCAAAGCTGTACTGCCTATTGTTCCCGTTCAACATAACAGCCGTGCATTAAGTTATCTGCCACTTTGCCATATTTATGAACGAATGATGATTTACACCTGGCATTATTTGGGAGTCTCAATATATTATGCCGAAAGTATTGCAAAGATTGCTGAAAATCTACAGGAAATACAACCGGATATTTTCACATCAGTACCTCGTCTTTTGGAAAAATTCTACGACAAAATTATTGCAGTAGGTAGAAAACAAAAAGGTATTAAGAAAAAAATATTTTTCTGGGCTAATGAGATTGCTACTCAATTTGAATTTGAAAATCAGAAATGGCTATATCGGAAACAATTAAAATGGGCAAGGAAACT
>JAGVVH010000281.1 GCA_019135895.1 Bacteroidota bacterium
TTGTAGGTAAAAATTTCTGGATCGGGGTCTCGCTGCTTGTTGTGGCGTTGATTTTGACAGTATTTGTTTATGTGAGAATTTCTAAACGAATATCGTTATGACACTCACTCAAAAACAAAAACGTTACATTGCCGCAACCATTGTACGAAAAACACGTTCACTTGGTAATTGCCAGGCATTTGTATATTATTTTGATGGTAGATTTGACGTATTAATAGATTCAAAATTTACCGATACTTTTCACGAGCTTTTATTCACCATTGAATTGGATGGCGAAAATCAGCCTTATTCTCAAAACGCGATTTATAAAATTATAGAACAAAAGGAATCATGAAACTAAAAAGAGTATCCGGCCCGCGATCAACCAAGTTGAGCAGGGCTAACGAAAACATGGAGCTGCGACGTGCAGCCGACAGACGCGAGGTCACAAGAATATTAGACGCGATAAGTAACGCTATTAAATTACTAAACTAATAAATTTATGAAAGACTACACATTAAAAAGTGCAGCGTCAGAGAGAGAATTGATGCGTATTGACGAAAAACCACGTTATGGGGAACTAAAGCGCATGATAGATGCCCAGAAGAAACGCGAAAAAGGGCTTGTGCCATTGCGTATTGATAAAACAACGGTAATTTTAGTAAAACCAGAAAACGCCAATCCGGAATATGCCGCCGCGTATGATGCGAAAGTGCGCAAAAACAGGTACATTTTCCGCTCACATTTCAGAAAAGGGGATGTATAATGATAGCGATATTATTAATCCTGGGTTGCCTGATAGATGGCATAGGTCAATTATTCGATGTATCAAAAAAGTAAGATTTGCGGGTTCCCGGTGAGCCGGGGATCCGCTTTTTTTGTTATGTGTAGAGCTGTACTATGTGGTGCATAGTACAATATAATACATAGTACAATGTGTAATAGAGTAGCAGGTGTGGAGTAGTATTGGGTGGCGACAAGTAGTGTGTGGCGTATAATACCAAGCGCGACATAACACCGATGCTGGTTTACTGGTGTGGGCGAACGACTGGTGAACGACTGCTGAACGACTGGCGAACAAACGGATGAACGATTATCAAACAACTAGCCGAACGACCATAAATAATCACCGAACAACCACAAAGTACAACAAGAACAACCACAAAGTACAAAATATTTGTAATTGTAAGAATTTTATATTAACTTTGTATCAGAATTAATAATTGAAGTTATGGGAACGAAAGACAGATCTTATGTATCGTGGGTACGTGTATCCACGAAGAAACAGGGCGAATCAGGACTAGGTCTTGAAGCTCAGAAAGCCATCAATCGCTATTTTATGAACGGGCACGAACCGATTGCCGAATTTGTAGAGGTATATAGCGGTACGAAACTAGACAGGTGTACGGAGTTGCAGCGTGCCATAGCGTATGCCAAGGCGAACGATGCCATGTTGGTCATAGCAAAGGCTGACAGGTTCAGGAACGCCAAGGACGCATTGGAGATATTGGATGAAATGGGTGAGGAGAACATACGATTTTGTGACGCTCCGAGCAGTTCCAGGTTGATATTGACGATGCTGTTTGCTGTGTACGAGCATCAGGCGATTATCGGGCGAATAAACACGAAACTTGCCGAGAAGGGCGGTTTTACGTCAAAAAACGGTGTATGGCGGACAAGTCTTGGGCGACCCGAGATACCCAAGGAGCATATATTGAAAATGGCTGAGGCATCGGCGCAGTCGAGAAGGGAAGCGGTGTTAAGCGATGAGAAGTATCAGAACGCCATAAAGATTGCACGTGACATGCGTGAGCGTGGAGCCACATTACGGGAGATATGCGGCACTTTGAACTCACTTGAGGGTGTTATGCCACGTAGGGGTGGGAAGTGGGTCACAGGTCATATTTCGCGCATTCTTGGGAATACTATTAACTAATTGGGATATTATGAAAAAACTACTTGTCATAATTTTCGCGTGTACCACCATTACGGGGTATGCGCCACCGCCAACAATCATGCCTCCCGCACCCGATCATTGGGAGTTGTGGACAATGGCTCTCATACAGGTCGAGTCGGGTGGAAAGGATAATGCGTTGGGGACGAAGAACGACACGGGTTGTCTGCAAATAACACCAATACTTGTAAAAGAGGTGAACAGGCTGCAATCCGGCAGGAGATACACTATGAACGATGCGCTAAACAGGAAGCGGTCAATAGAGATGTACAACATCATACAGGGGTACTACAACCCAGAAAAAGACCTGCACTTGGCGCTCAAGATATGGAATCCGAAAGCACCCTTATCCTATCATAAAAAGGTGCAGGCGGAGTATGAGAAATTAAAAAATAAACTATGAAAAACATAATCTGGATAGAACCATACGCCATAGCGGGAAACATGTTACGACAAGATTTAAGGCTTATGAGCGTACAAGTGCTTGGTGGAAACATAAATAGAAAACCCCCAACGTAGATGTCGGGGGTATCACAACAACAAAGGAAGT
>JAGVVH010000554.1 GCA_019135895.1 Bacteroidota bacterium
CATAAAACATTGGGGTTTAAGTGGTATGCCAAGTGCATCGCTCGCTGGCAAGGTTCTTATCGGTTGATAGGTTCGCAGCTCCGAAATCCCCAACGTTTCATACCGCCGACCGTTGGGCGTAATGCTACGAAACCATCGGAAACGAATGGAATTCATAGAGATTGAAATTTAAAACTGACTTGAAAATGAAATATGTTTGTCCATTGATAACAGTATCTGACATGAAAGTGGCTCGTGATTTTTACGAGAATATATTAGACCAAAAAGTAAAATATGATTTTGGCGAAAGTGTTACCTTTCATGGAGATTTTGCAATTCATTTGCAATCTCATTATAAAAACCTGATTGATAATAGAGAAGTAAATTCTGGTGGAAATAATTTCGAATTATATTTCGAGTCTGACAAGATTGAGTTGATAGTTGAAAAATTAATGGAAAATGACATATTGTTTGTTCACGAATTACGAGAACAACCATGGCGACAGAAAGTTGCAAGATTCTACGACCCTGATAAAAACATAATAGAGATTGGCGAAACTTTGGAGCATTTATCTTATAGACTAAGAAAAGAAGATTTATCTTTTGAGCAAATATCTAAGATTACAAATATGCCTATTGATTTTGTGATTGATTCGATTAAAAAGTATGAAATACAAAATAAATAAAGCACATACGCCCAACACACAATATAAAACAGTTGGGGTTCAGTGGTTTGCGGGGTTTTGGTTCCCGCTTCAACTTTCTCCAACGTTGGATAAGAACGACTTTACAATCATGGATTTCAAAGACCAAATCAAGCAATTAGGTGAAAAAGTTATAAAACTTAGAGACCAAATTCAAACAGAAGAAGCAACTAAAAGTGCATTTGTAATGCCTTTTATTCAAAGTCTAGGATATGATGTTTTTAATCCAATGGAGGTAGTTCCAGAATTTGTGACTGATTTTGGAGCAAAGAATGTTGAAAAAGTTGATTATGCCATTCTTAAGGATAATCAACCTGTATTGATTATTGAGTGTAAAAATCATGTAGAGAATTTAGATAAGCATTACACTCAAATTCATAAGTATTTCCATTTGACTAAAGCAAGATTTGCATTGTTGACAAATGGAGTTCAATATAACTTTTATACTGATTTAGACGCATCAAATAAAATGGATGAAAAACCATTTTTTAGTTTTGATATTACAACAATAAAAGAACAGCAGATAAAGGAACTTGCAAAGTTTCATAAAAGTGGATTTGATATAAATACTATTTTGACATCAGCAAGCGAATTAAAATATTCAAATGCAATTAAGACTGTTTTAACTGCTGAATTAGCAAATCCAACTCCTGATTTTGTCAAATATTTTGTAAAACGGGTTTATGATGGAATGGCAACTGAAAAGATTATGATTCAGTTTACTGAACTTGTTAAAAAGACAGTTGAACAAACATTTAATGATATTGTGAGTGATAGATTAATGAATGCAATTAATCAAACAAAACAACCGGTGATTGATACACAATCAGATGTTCAGTCATCAGATAATGATGAAAATAAAGTGGTTACAACTGAAGATGAACTTAATGGATTTTACATTATAAAGAGTATTCTAAGGACTAGAATAGACTCAAACAGAATAGTTTACCGTGATTCTCAAAGCTATTTTAGCATTATATTAGATGATAATAATCGAAAACCTTTGTGTCGCTTATGGTTAAACGGACAATCGAAAAAGCATTTAGGATTATTTGATAAAGATAAAAAGGAAACTAAGCAGGAAATTGTAACGCTTGATGATATTTATAAATTTTCTGCTGAATTGCTTGCTACAGTTGATTTTTACGAAGGAGAAAAATAAAAAAACAGGGCATAACACGCGGTATAAAATATTGGGGTTTAAGTGGTTAGTCAAGCGCAGCACTCGCTGGCAAGGTTTTTATCGGTTGATAGGTTTGTAGCTCCGAAATCCCCAACATTTAATACCGCCACCGTTAAGCCCAAGCGTGAATTTTAAGAAATCAGAACAACCTTGGTTCTTTGAACTACCTTGTGAGCTTTAAGGATTTGAATAATTTTTCGCCCGCCGGGGCATATGGTTTGTCACAGCCTTTGAACAGCGGTGGCAGTCCGGCACCCTGGTTTCGTATTTTTGGAATAGAATGGTG
>JAGVVH010000020.1 GCA_019135895.1 Bacteroidota bacterium
TATGAAAATGAGTCATTCTGGACTAAAGAACGATATTTGAATAATGATCAGGAGCTTATAAGATTCAAAGATGTTTACTCTCTGATTCCTACATCAGCCAGTACGGTATTGGATGTCGGATGTGGTAACGGAGCATTTCTTAAGTATTTGGAAGACAATAACTCAAATATAATAAGTATCGGTTACGAAAGATCACAGACTGCAATAGCAAATAAGGTATGCAAGAGTCAAATAATAGCCGGAAGTGCTGACAGAATAGAATATCCGGACAATTCATTTGACGTGGTCCTTGCATTGGAGGTTATAGAGCATCTGCCCTTTGGGATTTATGAAAGTAGCTTAAAAGAACTTCAGCGGATCGCATCAAAATATATTATTATCTCTGTACCATTCCGAGAGAGGCAGAGATTAATTAAATGTCCTTATTGCGGATGCTCATTTTCCCCATATTATCATCTTCGTTCATTTAATGAGAAAACTATGAAGACTATATTTGAGGGCTTTGAATTACTTAAGTTCTCATATATTAGTAAATATCGGGATTATTATGTTTGGAACTTTTTAAAAAGGATTTGGTATGCAAAAATAATTGGTATTGAGAAGAAAATACCTGTGAGCTCTTTATGTCCTCAATGTGGTTTTCATATGGCAGCCAGTGAAACCCCAGTCTCACAAGAGTCGCACCAGAATCACATTAATAAGTTAAAATCAAGGCTTAGAATGCTGACACCGTATAGAAACACATCAATATGGCTGGCATGCATTTATCAAAAAAGGTGCTCTTGATTTGAGATTTTTTGTTTTTTTAGTCATGTTAAAACCTCTTATTCGTTATATAATTGCATATCTGATCGCAGGGTTTGCATTCATTTTGTCAAAGGTGACGGATTATTTATGTTTATGTTGCTGAATTCGTTAGTCTCTTCCCATTTCAACCAGGGAATTTAATACGTAATAAATTTTACAAATGGACATTAAAGGGATTTGGTGAAAATTTAACGATTAGTTTTGGTACGATTATTAGTTACAGGGAAAATACGATTGGCAATAATGTTTGGTTGGGAGTTAATAACATATTCGGCTTGGTAGAAATTAAGGATTTTGTTATCACTGCCAAAACTGCCTGTTTGTCAGCGGAAAAATCAGCATGGATTTGCAAAAACAGATATTCCTATTTTTAAACAACCAGGATTTGCCACGAACTATCAAATTGGTCCTGATGTATGGTTTGGAGCAAACTGTTCAACCATGGCAAATGTTGGAGAAGGATGTGTTATAGGAGCCGGTCAGGATGTTGTTAAAGATATTCCTGACTGGTCAGTGGCTGTAGGTAATCCTGCCATTAGTAAATCCCGTAAACAGGTGAAAAACGTTCTAATTATATGTGGGTCGTTCCCTCCTCAATCATTAGTCGGTGGGCTCAGACCAGCAATGTTTGCTAAGTATCTTTTAAACTATGGCTGGAATCCATGGGTATTAACCAGAAATTTTACGAAAGAAGATTTCAGATATGATGAAAAAATGCCCATTGAATTACCTGACAGTCTCAAGCATCAAATAATAAAAGTTGATTACTCTTTAGTTGATGAACAGACATATCTTGAAACAAGAACCATTATTGATAAAATACGTGACTTCTTTTATCCTGAGTATTCCAATCCTCCAGGGCTATATTTTGCCGTAAAAAGAAAATCAACTGATATTATTCTGAATAACAGATTCGATTTAATTTTTGCTACTATACCAGACCAATGGCAGTTAACCTTAGGCGCACACTTTGCAGAAAAATATAAGCTACCTCTTATAGCAGATTTCAGAGATATTAAAGAACAGGAAGAGGGTTTAGGGAGGTCATTTAGAACATCTCTTCAGGTCATTCGCTTTGCTATCAGACGGTTTATTACAACCCGGAATGTAAAGCATATAATAACTGTTTCAGAATTTCATAAACGTACATTAGAAAAAAGGCTTAAGAGAAGGTGTTCAATTATATATAATGGGTTTGATGGAGCTTCCTTTAAACCAATGAATCTACCCAAAGGAAAGGGTCCTTTCAGGATAATCTATATTGGAAGAATATTAGACATCTGGTATCAGAATCCTAAAATATTGTTTATTGCTTTGGATGAGTTGATAACTCAGGGGACCATTAGTTTATCTGATGTTTTAATAGAGTTTTTTGGAACCGAAAGAAAGAAATTAGACCTGCTTATCAAAGATTTAAAAAATCAAGAGTTTATTAAATTTCATGATCGCATCTCATATGCAGATGTACCTGTAAAGCTTAACGAAGCTCAGATGCTTCTGCTTTTAACCAATGAAGGTAGGAACGGAATTCTCACCACAAAACTTTTTGAATATGCTGGTGTAAAAAAGCCAATACTTTGTATTCCAGGTGATCAAAAAGAAATTGATAAATTAATACATGATTATAGGTTGGGTTATTCTATTTCAGACGTGAATACATTAAAGAAAAAGCTGGTTGAATGGATTGATTCATATAACGTTGGTTCTTTTCCTGTCCATATTTCCAGTAATGTAGAGTTCTTCAGCAGGGAAAACCAGACAAGAGTTTTGTCTCAGATCTTTAATGATGTTTTAGAGATTCAAAATTCTTAGATTACATTCAAGATAACATTTAGTTCCAGCCGATTAATTTGTAGCTATTAATAATAAATTGAAAGTGCTTATTAACATCCCATGTCTTCTCAGAGGAGGCACTGAGATGCAGACCTTAAAACTTTCTAAAGTCTTGCAGTCATTGGGGTTTACAGTCACTGTACTCTGTTACTTCGAGCATGATGCTATTATAGTGAAAGAGTTTCAAACTACAGGTTCGGATGTCAAACTGCTTGACATGAAAAGAAATTTAAGCACTTGGACTTTCATAAACAGATTAAGAAAAGAGATACAGAAGATTAATCCTGAAGTTGTTCACGTTCAATATATGGCTCCCGGTGCTTTGCCAATAATCGCGGCGCGACGTGCTGGTATAAAGAAAATATTTGCCACAGTACATCAACCATGGATTCACTCACATGGATTACTGGCAAAAATAATACTACGAGTAGCTGCACTTTTGACAACCAAATTCATTGCTGTTTCCTTGAATGCTGAAAAAAGCTGGTTTGGTAGTGCCACACTTTTTAATGAGAAAAGATCACTTAAATTTCAGCCACATCATTTTACTATACATAATGCGATCAACATAGCAGAAATCGATCAAATTCTTGCAAGAACTAACCTTTCTCAAATAAAGAAATACTTAAACATTTCAGCAGAAAAGATAATTATTGGATCTATATCAAGATTAAGAAAAGAGAAAGGTGTTGATATTCTATTAGACGCTTTTTCACAATTAGTTGATCAGAAAAAGAATATTCACCTTGTCATTATTGGAACAGGACCTGATGAGGATGATCTTAAAGCAAAAGCCATAGAAGCGGGTTGTCAAAATCAAATTAGTTTTTGTGGTCAAGCTGAATGGGAGCATGCTATGGAGTTATTATCTATAATTGATATAGTAGTAGTACCTTCTCGTTTTGAGGGATTTGGTCTTGCAGCTGCTGAGGCTATGGCATTGGAGAAACCTGTCGTAGCATCGGATACTACAGGTTTGAAGGAGGTGGTTATTGACCAGGAGACAGGCATACTCTTTAGTGTTGGTAATGTTTCTGCTTTGGTATTGGCACTTCAGGAATTGGTCATCGATCCTGATCTCCGCTATCGTTACGGTTTGGCTGGTAAGAAACGAGTGACTCAATACTTCAGTTCAGAGATTTTTACAAATAAAATCACTGCTCTTTATAATGATTAACTGAAGATGTACCATGAGGCTTGGTAAAAGCTAACATTGTTTGTTAATAACAGAACCTGGCATAACTAAATTTTCAATTCAATACCTTGATAAGTCGATTAAAAGTCTTTTATGCTTCAATTCTTTTAACTACGTTACTACCCTATATTCCGGCAATTCTCCCGTTTATCCCCTATCAAATATTCGGGTTCAATATGACAGGCTGGGCATGGATGATTATGCTGGTGGTAACCATAGTCAACCTGTATCGCACCAGGTCTATTGCATTTCCTTGGCAATTGTGGCTCTTATGGATGTTATACATTTGCGGTTATCTTGTCATCGATTTCTCATTTCTTGGTTTACAATTAACATTGCAATACATGCTTCCTCTCTTAATAGGAATAGTGGCTTCAGGTTTTATATATACTACTGAAGATCTACATTGGATGTTCAAGTGGTTTACCATGATAATTGCTTTGATTTACATTACTTTTGTTTTTGTGAATATTTTTGGTAGTGGATTTACACCCAATTTGGCAGTAATGCCGATGATTTTTTCAGTCGCAATTAGCCTTTTGGTAGGATTGTTCTTTCTTAATAGCAGGTGGTCCTATTTATTTTTTGCAGCAATTCTTTTTCTCGCTCCCATTATAGAAACTACCAGAATGGGTATAGCTGCTATCTCAGCAATTATTATTTTCCATTTCGCTAATCAGAATATTAAATCAAAACTAGTATTTGGAGGTTTAGGATTATTGATATTTTTAATTGTGTTTGACTCAGAATCCTTTCAAAAAAAGACATTTTATAGCGGAACGGGGAAAATTAGTGACATTACATTGGATTATTATGATAATCCAGATATAAGAAGTACTGGACGGATCTCATTGAAAAAAGCATTGGAACCAGGACTAAAGGCAGAGCCAATATGGGGCAACGGACCAAGAGCAGATAATGCTTATTTGACTAAGATAACCAAACGCAGGGGAGGCGAGGCCCATAATGATTATCTTTCAGTAAGGTATAATTATGGTTATGTTGGGCTAGCAATATTACTTTTTGGTTTTGTCTCGTCGTTTTTTTCTCTTTACAGATTATCAAAACAGCATAGAGAGAGTCATTATATATGGCTTATCTCAACATCAAGCTTAACGCTGTATATAAGTTTCCTAATGTTCATGTTCACAGATAATATACTTAAATACACAATTTATTTTCCAAATTATTTTTTTGCCATGATCGGTATTGTATATAGCCTGAGAAAAAATGAAGATATCGGTTGTGATACCTCTTTACAATAAGAAGGAGACAATTTTAAGAGCCCTGAATTCAGTCTTAAGCCAGACTGTTCTTCCTTATGAGATAATAGTTGTTAATGATGGCTCGACTGATGGTTCGGAACAGATAGTGGCTCAATTAGATCATCCTTTAATTCGACTTGTCAGCCAGTCAAATCAGGGAGTGTCTGCAGCAAGAAACTTGGGTATTGCTGAAGCAAGAAATGATTGGATTGCCTTCCTGGATGCTGACGATGAATGGCTACCTGAATTCTTGCAAACGATTACAGAACTTTTTGAAAAGTACCCGGAATGTAGTTTGGTGGCTACATCTTATTATATGCAAGATACTGAAGGCCGACATGAAAGAAATCACTTGAGTAAAATAAAGTTCAAGGGAGATCATGGTATTATCAGAAATTACTTTCAGGTGGCATCCTGTTCTCATCCACCAATACATTCTTCAGCTGTTGCAATTAAAAAAGAGGCGATAGAATCTATTGATGGTTTTCCTGCAGGTGTCACTTCAGGTGAGGATCTGCTTACATGGGCACGAATAGCCGCTGCCTATGTTATAGCATATTCAGTAATACCACAATCTGTATTTATCCAGGATCCTGCTCATATTTATGCCAGAAAGCCCAACAGGATACCTCAGAAACTCGATATTGTAGGTAGGAGCTTAGTAACGATTGCAAGAACAAATAAAAGATTACCGGGCATAAGAAAATATATTAGCCACTGGCATAAAATGCGTTCTTCGATTTATTTGAGGCTTGGAATGAAACGTGAGTCTTTTCGTGAGTCGATCATATCATTGTCATATTATCCTCTGAATTTCAAAGTAATATCGTATTTTTTCTTATTAGGCTTACCTGCGAGTTTAACAAGTAAAATATTCCGCAAATTAGCTAGTCGATGAGAGTTGTAATCACACATACTGATTTCCGTATTTATTGGCCGGCAAGACTGAATGCTCTGACTGCATATCTAAATAATAAAAGAATAGAATTTGAAATAGTTGAAATTGCCGGGGCAGGGAGTCCGTATGCTTTTTCTGGCAGCTTAGCCTCATACCCGGCAAACTGGCACTGTCTGTTTCCAAACAAGCGAATGGAAGATATTTCGCCATTCGATGCTAATATTGCCCTAAGAAGAAAACTAAATGAATTACAACCAGATATTATATTTGCAGGTGCAATTGCTTTCCCTTCAGGTGCGACGGCAATTCGCTATGCAATTGAGCATAAAAAGAAAGTGATTATATTTGATGATGCACGCCTAGAAGATGTTCCGAGGTCATGGTTAGTTGACTTTATAAAGAAAAAAATATACTCTTGTGTAAATGCGATTCTATGTCCTTCAGAAGCTTGGTATCCCACATTCAAATATTTTGGATTTAAACGTTCTCAGATCTTTTATGGCCTGAATGTGGTGGATAATTCATTCTGGAATGAGCAAAACTTTATTGGACCCAATAACAGCGCCTCCGGCTATATCTTGACAGTGGGCAGGCAAATTCCCAAAAAAAACTTTTTATTACTACTTAACGCTTATCAGAATTATACTTCTAAGTCAGTCACACCGAAAGAGCTGGTTTTAGTTGGAAATGGACCCGAGTATAAATTACTTGTTAATTTTGTAGAGAAAAACAGGTTGAACACCGTTAAGTTCCTGCCCTTTAAATCTCAGGATGAATTAAAATATCTATTTCAGAAGGCATATTATTTTGTTCTTCCCAGCAGGCATGGTGAGACATGGGGACTTGTGGTAAATGAAGCAATGGCGACTGGGCTGCCGGTTGTCGTCAGTAACCAGGTTGGCTGCGCTTCAACGCTTGTTAAGGAAGGGGTTAATGGTTACACATTCTCACCCAATAATGTTAATGAATTGGCAGATCTTCTAGTTAAAATGGATACGCTCGGGGCTATAGAACGAAGAGAAATGGGAGAGAAGTCGAAAGAGATTATCAATGAATGGGGTCTGGATCGATTCTGCCAGGGAGCATATGATGCTATTCAATTTGTTTCTGGAAGTACTGCCAAGAACCCGGGAATGGTCACCAGGTTAATTCTTAAAATCTGGAAAGGTCGTTATAGACCTGTGTAAGTCTATTGATTTGAATAGGATTCTTTTTATACTTCATTATCCACCTCCCGTTCACGGCTCTTCAATTGTCGGTGGCTTTATCAAGGAAAGTAGATTGATTAATGAGAGCTTTGATTGCCACTACATAAATCTGGGAACCTCAGCCACGGTTGAAGAGATAGGCAGAAATCCGGCGAATAAATCATTCAGGTACCTTCGACTCATCTGGCAGGTTAAAAAGACCTTGCTCTTCTTCAAACCAGATTTATGCTACCTGACTCTTTCATCGGCGGGTATTGGATTCTACAAGGACGCTCTCATAGTATTGATTGTTAGACTATTCGGAATCAAACGAGTCTATCACTTTCATAATAAGGGTGTCAGAATAAATCAGGAAAAGGTAATCGATAATCTCCTGTATAGACTGGTATTTGAAAATGCTGAAGTAATCCTTCTTTCAAAATACCTGTATCCTGATGTGCAAAAGTATGTTCCGGAAAGCAGAGTTCACTATTGCCCAAATGGAATACCTGATGAGGCAGGCGTAAGTCGAAATCCACAAGTCAAAAATCACAACGGCAAGCACTCCCTCTCCCCCCTGTGTGCTTCACATCTATTGTTTCTGTCACATCTTATTGAATCAAAGGGAGTATTTGTGCTGGTTAAGGCTTTAAAGATAATTAAAGAAAAGGGCTGCACTTTTCATTGTATTATGATTGGTGGTGCAGGGGATGTTACTGAAGATCAAATG
>JAGVVH010000119.1 GCA_019135895.1 Bacteroidota bacterium
GGATATTTGATCGTCACGGTCGATTACTGTAAAATCCCGTATCCCGAATTTGTCCGGCTCTTTGCGCATGGTCAGCAGACAGAAGTGATGGAAAGTGCCTGTCGTTACCTCTTTAGCCGCATATCCAATGCTCAAGGATAACCTGTCCGTCATTTCTTTTGCTGCGCGCCGGGTAAAGGTCAGAAGAAGGATTCGTCGGGGATCAACGCCTTTTTGGATTAAGTGTTCTACCCGCGCGACGATTGTCGATGTTTTCCCTGTTCCGGCGCCGGCTAAAACCAAAATATGTTGATCTTCATGTTCAGCGGCAATTCTCTGATTCTCGTTTAGTTTGATCGCTTTGTTCATTTGATTTCCTCTCTTTCTAGTAACCCGCCTAGTCGTGGATAATTTCTTGCTGAAATTGATTGTGGTTGTGCGTTGCCAACTTTTCCCGAATCGCTTCCCTGATATAATCCGAGATACCGATTTCCTCGTTGTCCGCGATAGTCTTCACCTGAACGAACATATCTTCTGAGAGCACCACTGATACCGGCCTCGTGTAAATCTTCTTCTTCATAGGCAGTCACCTCCTTTCTGAAATTTATTTTATAAATTTCTTAATCATATATTTGTTCTATGGTTCATCGAAGATCGGAAGGATTTTCTGGCAAGAAACGAACTGTGGTGCGTTTTTGTTTGAAACCAGACGAAAGAATGCTTCTGACTTTTTTCCGATGGCCAGATCAAAGTCCCATCCCCCCATTTATGAAAGACCATGACTGTATAGTGATGTAAACAGTAGTAAAATGATCCGCGCGACTAACTAATACGCGGTAGCTTGGTCCTTATAAGCCCGTTCATTTTATTTATGAATTAATTACTATTATTTATTATTATTGTTTATTATTAATTACTATTATTATTTAATTATATCAAGCACTTACAAAATTTTTTTCTTGACAACACGGAATCACATGGTGTAAAATAGAAACAAAAATATGGAGAGCATTTTTAATTTTTTTGGAGGTGGCAAAATGGAATTGTCGAAGCACGCACTAACTAGAAAGCAGCAGAGAGGATTTCAGGCCGATGATATTGAGCTCATAACATTCTTTGGAAATTGCGTAGCAAGACCTGGAAACGTTGTCGAGTATCAGATGACTCAGAAAAGAAAAAAACATCTGATACAGGCCCTTGACAGAATCGAAGATAAGGCGGTTTTGTTAAGTCACAATGAGACGACAGTGGTGACACTTTACAATCTCGATAAAAAGAGAAGAAAGGAGAATCGATATGATCGATGAAAATACTAAACCTTCTTTATGGATTCAGATAAAATTTCACATTTTTTTGAAGCTCGGGTTTAGTTTATGGCAATATGTAATTTTTCACGGAGACTATTGGAAAAGACCTTACGGAATATCATTTACGGGGAGTCGTGATTTTATAAAACGAATAAAATATGATTTATCGGACATGGATGATGATTTGGAAGTTGAGATAGAAAAGCAGAAGTGAAATTGTTGAGAGGTCGGATTGAAGAATAAATCCGGCCTCTCTGAAGCCTATCCTTTTATCAATTAAGTAAAATGAAAGGAAAAGAAATGAATTCTTTGTCGATCATCCATGAAGAAGTCATCACTGTTGATAGAAATTATGATACTGTTAAATCAACGATCCAAGAAAATTTGAGCAAATGGTCCGACATGTATATGTTTGACGATACCCTTCATCAAATTCGTTATAAAACGGAAGGACCTCTTATCCCTGAAGATAATTCCAAGACTCCCATATTGATATTGTTAAGTAATCCCCATCCTCATTCTGTTAAACAAGGAATGTTTTTGTCGCCGAACAGAATAGGAAGGACGAATCCCTTCTGGGATACGTTGAGAGGCACCGGGTGTTTCGAATACGATAATAAAATTGATGCTGCCTTTATGATTAAAAACCAATATCGAGGACCTTTCAGATTCTTTATGGCAGTATTGTTCCCCTTTCCTACGGAAGATCCAATGCATTTGATTGATTTCTTTGGGAAGGCAGAATACGAAAAAATGGTTGGAACAAGCAAGGTCGCTATTAGGAAACTGATTGTTGATCATAACATTATGAACGTTATTTGCTTTGGTAAGACACAGTACGATATTATCAAGCGTTCACCTAACGTCTCATATAATTATATTTCAGCCTTAAAAAGGGGGGAAATAATTAACAATAAAATATGGTTCTCTGAAAATATTAGTGTATATTTGACGTATCCGACGGGGTGGCGATTTGCAAAAAATCATAAAATTTTAAAAAAAGACAATTTGAAAATAATTTTGAACTTAATGAGACTACAATGACTTACAATAGCTCAAGAACAAATGATCAATGCCATTTAATTCAATGTGGAATTTGCAACGCATCTGTTAGACAAGATAGAATGGCACGTCACATGAAAAAAGTTCACAATATTTCATCTGCCATTTCCGTAACATCCACGGAACAGAAACCCTCAATAATCAGAGCAAGACCAAGTTATAAAACGGTTTGGCCCTGGACTGAAAAACCTGTTTATACAATTGTCCACCAACCTAAACCATCAAAACAAATAAATCGAACACAAAATATAAGCAACAAAATAAGTTTATTAGCACCAGTGAAGGAATCATATTTAGAAAAAGCAGTGCGTGACATTTACCCTGAATATAAAAAAGTATCGTTCGGATCTGATATGAAAAAAGGAGAAATGGTCAATATTCAAAAATATGTCGAACTACATCGTAATATTAACGTATACTTTTTCTATAAAAATTATGTAAGATACAAAGCAATATTGATTGATGAATTTTATATCTTCTCAAGTATTAGGATCCACCCAAAACCTTGGGGTTCATGGAATGATTGTTTTAGCAATTATTATACAGTAATAAATATCAAACCGTTTGAAATACCAATTACTAATTTCACATATTCAAGCACAAAAAATAAAATTGAGTTTTCTCCTCGTAAACCACGTTGGGTCTTTGATATTAATTAGTTGTTGAATCCTGCTACATTAACCAATCCCAATTCTTCGCGGCACTCAGGACAGTAATCCATAACATTCGTCTCACCCGTAACCTCTAAAAATATTTTCCCCAGTTCATCTATCGGATTGAGAGGATCTTCTTCTCTTTCATCAAATTCTCGATAACAATTTTTACATATTTTCATGACGCCCGTTTAAAATAGAAACTAATATTTTTTTGTTCGCCGGCCATGCGGATAGGGTCTTCTATTCCCTAGTCCTGTATAGAGACCTCTTTCCAATCTTATAATGTGCGCTGATTTAATGGGTCCACCCCATTTTCTCATGCGTTCTTCCTTTTCTGCTTCAATTTGCTCTTTGGTTGGAAATTTCAAATATCCTTTTTCATGCATCCAGAAACGAATAGCCATAACAAAAATGAAGTAACAAACAACTATCATCACCGCCACCGCCATGGATTCGGCTTTCACTATTTCAAAAAAAACCCCAAGTAAAATAACAGGGCCGATAAACAGCAAAAATAGTAATATGATTAGGCATCTGGCTTCATATTTGTCTGGGGTTGGTTCTACTTGCGTTTCATGAACTTCATTTTCTGCGATTGATGGTTGTGAATAAACATTAACTGGCGGTGGCTCTGAAATCACGTTTTCATCTTTTTTATCTTCTGTTGTCTTCTGCTTGAATAAATCTTTCTGTCTGTTCGTGAATAAATTGTTCAAATGAGTTTCAAGCTCTAAATATTCTATCGGAATACCAGGTCTTTCCCGCCACTCTGATAATGTTTCGTTGTCTTTGGGAATTAAGTCAGGCCGTCCTTCTTTTTCTGCTATTTCGTAAATGCAGCCATAAACTTTGTTATCAATATAATAATAAGTCCGATTCGACCTTGAGATTTCACTCAGGTGCTTCCGTATAATCTCTTGATTGTCATTGATAAGTGCATTCATCATCATAGAAAGTTGCCAGTGTTCATAAATGTTCACTCATTTTATGCACAACTTGATCAGCTAAAGTAATATTTCCAGAAGGTTGAATGACATAATAGCACTATTCAATATTTTTAAAAGCTAAATTGTCATCTTGCATAATTGTAATTATTGATGATTTATTTCAGCTTACCTAACATGATTTTCATCAATATCAAATACCGGCACATAATCATTATTTCACTGTCCGACCATCTACCATCGAGATAAAAAAGCCCCTCGAAGAATAATATCTCTTACGAGGGGCTAACGAGATCCGCCTATGCCGTCTTGTCTTTTTACTGGAGTCCATCATTCAAGGCCTGGTCTAAAAGGGTGATAATCACCACGAAGACCCTAGGATTGTTTTTCGTTAACATCCAGTAGAATAGACTCAATACGTACATCGCAGAATCTCGACTATTTCTGCATATCTTTCAAAGAGCGTGAAGACAATATCAAAGAGTGCTGCAATGCTTTTTGCTTCCTTTTTATAAGCTGTAGTCAGCTTATTTAATGATCTTTCAGCAGGTCATTATCACTGCCAATATCTCGCAATGTTCTTCGTTTAACCTCCCAGTGAAACAATTCACCTTTCACTTACTTCAGGATACACAATTGAACTCGAGCATTGCAGCACCTTTATTGCCTTAATGTTAATATACAGATGCTCATTGATAATGTCAATGGGTGCAGCAGTCAAGATCAGGAAGGATAGGTCTTATAAATAGCCAAATTATTCCAACATATTATCAAGGCCGAAGCCGTTCCTTGTAAATACCCAGAACCGGCAAAAACGGCCTTAAAACCTGAATGATCCCAACCATTTAAAAACTAATTCTGGTCAGTCCGGGAATGTGATCAATAACTGGAAATACGCAGGATGCTGCGCTTACTAAACTAAGAAAGGCGCAGCGCTTTTCTTTCTACCCGTTATATGCAAAAGAATTCTCAGTAAATTTGAATTGTGCTGGAGGGCGTATAACACCTACTTATCATGCATACAACCATCGCCGAGGATTCGCTGATTATGACTTGAAATAAATATTTATTTAACATTAACCAACATTTCATAGACGGCTTCTGAGATAATGCGACGGTATTCGTCTGTATCGGATATTAAAGCCTCTTGCGGGTGCACTATTACAGCAGCCTCAAGCAATAGTGCGGGAGATTTGGCATTTTTCAGAATCGTCAGTTCATCATAAATATAAATTCCTTTATCAGGCATCAATATTTCTCTGTTTTCACCGGTAATTGGTTCTGCATGATGTAGTGTTGGAATCAGTCCTCTCTTGAGCAAGGCTGTTCCAAGCGCTTCGGCATATCGGACAGATTCGTTATAATGTGGATTTTTTCGGGACACAAAAATTGAAAATCCCTTAGCTTTTTTTGAGCAATAACCGCGAATGTTGGATTTACTATATAAAAATTGCGACTGAACAGAATCGTGGTGAAGGGAAAGTAGAAGGCAATTTTCATTACTTTTTTGTGCACGCTCAATCAGACTGATATTTTCGTTGTTCAATCGTGTCAAATCAGTCGGTATGTTTTTTCTTTTCAAAAATGCAGCAACTGCTTTTGCAAGAGCATCATTATAAAGGTATTCATGTTTGCCGTTGCAGCCAATGGTCCCGGGAGATTTCGGCGAATGTCCCGGATCGATAAGCACGCTTTCTAATTTCGTACTGTTTTCACCAGTTGCAATGCCACACGTAAAAATGAATATAATTACGAAGGCGATGATTTGTTTTATCGTGTTGATAATTGTTCTATACGCTCCTGATAAACTTTCAGCATGGCGTCTTCATCCGTACAGACATCACGTTCATTCTTTAACCATGCAAGCTGTTCCCGTTTCAAGGCCTGTTTATCGTCCGTTCTTGACATTACGGCTTCATAAACCTGAGCCAATGCTACATCTGCTGTAGCAAGTTCCTCACTTGAGCAAATAAGCAGTTCTGCGTTACTAGATGCCTTTGTACAATCGAAACTAGGCGACCACACAGTCATTTCAGAGGTCTGATCCGGGACTGCTGTTGGTGCCGAGGCTTCCGGTTCTTGTGCGCTACTATATGGTAATTCTTCGGATATATATCCTTCTGAATTTATATAGTATGTTGTCTTACACCCACCGTGTTTTGAACTGATTATTAAATTATTGGGATGACCACTTATTATTTCAATTGCAGACGTTGTTGACGAATTACATGCATCCAATTGAACGCTAGATAAATTTGTTGCAGTTGGGTTATCAGCAAAAAATGCTTGAGCGCAAGTATAAGCTGTCTTTAATTCGGCTTTTGATAATGCACAGTACGACTTTGCTCTGTACGCGCTAAATTGTGGGATGGCGATTGCGGCCAATATGCCAATAATGAATATCACAGGGACAATCAAAACAAGTACCTTAAGAAACACATTAACCGGCGGCATCAATTGGCCATTATTGTATTTCGCCGCCCATTTTTGTGGGCTGGAGAATACGATAATAATCAGCTCGATAAAAGCAATGAGGCTGGGTATCCCAGTCCAGCAGAAGAGTAAATACAAAACTCCGCTTGCTATTTTACCAAGATAAAACCGGTGTGCCCCAAAGGCACCTAAAAATGCACATAAAAGTCCGGCTACTGTCTGGCTCTTCAGAGAGGTCGATGACAAACCCTGGGCAGATTGTGGCGCTCCACAATGAGGACACGTTGGCGCTGTTTCGTGAATTTCCTTCCCGCAACCACGACAAAATACCATTCCCATTTTTGTTTCCTCCTGTGCATTTATTTAAACAAAATAAAAAACGAGGTGTCTTTTACGGGGATGTTAAGAACCGCAATGCAGTTCATAAAGGTACATTGCCCTTAATATTTTCTCGCAAAATCAGTATCGGACATTGTTATGTAAATAATGCCTTCAATGAATCCGATAATTGCTGGGATGAATGTCCAGCAAAATACCAGATAAATAAACCCTTGTAGGATCTTTTCAAGATAGAATTTGTGAATGCCAAAACCACCTAGAAAAATTGCTAAGAGAGCGGCGGTAATTCTGTTTTTATTTCCAGTAACGTTAATTCCAGCAGACTGTGGGGCTCCACACTTGGGACAAGTCACAGCAGTTTCGTGGAGCGTTGCCCCACAACCCCTGCAAAACACATGATGTGCCGGTAAAGGTTTGGCAGCCGTTTCTATTACGGACGATGAAGAAATAGGGAGAGAAGGTTGCATTGCACCGCATGACGGACACTGCATTGCAGTGACGTGGATGACTTTCGCACATGAAAAACAGTGCTTTTGATCTGCACTCTTGGGTTGTTCAATGGGGACAATGGCTTGTTGATTATCTGGGGTTGTCATACTAACGTGCCTCCTTGTCTGTGAAAAAACAAATTGAATGGCCAAAGAGAATAAATAAAGTCTTTAAACCAGAGTTGCCATCTATTAATAAGATTTATCCAATCTAAACCAAATATTATAGTCAATAGATAGTGCAATAACAGAATGCCAAGCAGTATGTTTAGAATAGCAATCAATATTGCTGGTCTGATAATCCTAATTTCCGCATATTCAAGTTTTTTATTTTTCCAGAGCCATAGATTCAATAACGATATTATCATTCCAGTGAGTGCTACTGGAAAGAAGGGAACACATCCAAGCAACAAACCAAACAACACAGCCTTGTCATGTGATTTGAAAAAACCGTTCAGCCTAATTAAGGTATTTTGTATTTCTTTTCCTAAAGCACTGGAAGACATAAAATTAGTTCCTCGTTACAGCCTTATAGACTGTACCTGCTACTGGAACCTAATATTATATTTATTGATAGGGACTTCCTTTATTCTTGGATACGTATATTTGGCGGTTGCTTGTATGTCAAGATAAATTATGCACAATCAAGGTTCATCTATTAGGAATCCTCCTAGATCCTCCCGCATTACGAAGAGCGTTTTCTCTACTAACATCCCTTTGCTCCTCAAACACCGATTGTTACTCTCTATATATTAGACCAACCCATTGAAAATGAGGGGCCCTAATTCTAGCCCCAAAAGCGTTAGTGCCGTCTATTGTGCCTTTTCCTTTGAGCGCCAACATCACTTTGGGGGCCATGAAGCCACCTTT
>JAGVVH010000572.1 GCA_019135895.1 Bacteroidota bacterium
GGTCGAAGGGGTGGGAGTTGGGGTGATAAAATCTATATTATTATTGTATTTGAATTTGAGGAAGTTAGATTTTGAAGCTCTCAAAATATGCTTTTTGTGATGCCTGTTTCAATAAATCTATTTACCTTTGCCAACCAATTAACCGAAATTATCAATTGTCCTTTAGCTATTTATTGTTGTTAATAATTGTTAATGAAGGAAAATGAGCAGATAAAAAGGTTAGTTTGGAGTAGTGTTATATATCAAAAATTATGAGCAAAGGGCTGATTTTTTCGATCAAAAAAGCCATCATCAAACATTCAATTAAAAAGCGTAATCAAAAGAATCCTTTTGATGAATGTTTTGCTGAAAATTACCGGATTCCGGGTGATGCGGGGTCTGATATTAATAACAGTTACTATTTTTCGGCTCATCACCTTGACGGAGAGAGTCTTTTTGTGCGCCTTGGAGAAAGAGGGGGTGGGAGTGAGAGCGAGATATGGTTTGCTTACAGAGGGAAACTCGGATTTTTTTCAAGTTCCGTTTCTTTGTGCAGTGCTGAAAAATCGCCGTTGAAGGTGGCCTGTCTTGAAGTGGGGAAAAAATGGAAAATCTCTTATTCCGGGAAGATGAAATCTATGGATAACGGGGATCATGATAAAGAGTGTGATGCCACTTTTGAAGGGATATTTACTGCTTCGGCTCCGATTTTTGATTTTACTTTTCACTTGAACCCGGAAGTGCTGGCGCGTTCTTTTGCAGAGGAAAAATGGAGCAGCGCTTTCTTTGAAGAAGTTCAAAAAAATAACCAAACGCATTATGAACAACAGGGTTTCCTCCAAGGGAAGCTCACCATCGGGGAGCGGGAGATTCTGCTTGACAGTCCGGCTATTCGCGACCACTCTTTTGGCAAAAGAGAGTGGACATACATGGACAAACATTTCTGGCTAATGGCACTCGACAAAGAGGGCAATGCCCTGAATGTGAGCATGGTGGGATATCCGGCTATCCGAAAACTGGAAGTGGGAAATATCTTCCGAAACGGAAAGCAGCAATGTGTTCTCCAAACAAGAGGATTAGAAGGAAAGGTTACCAAGAAAGGAGTTCCTGACAAAGTAGCCGTTTGCTGCCTGCTGGAGAGTGGGGAAAAGTTGCAGATTATAGCCGAAAAGGAAGCAGAAGTTGCCTACACTTTTGCCGACGAAGGATATTTCCTCTATGAAGGAATCGGTACTTTTTCTATTAATGGAGAAAAGGCAAGGGGCATTATGGAATTTGGTTTTAACAGCGATCCCTCTCGCTGGAACAAATAGTGACCGTAACAGGTATTACCTAAAATTATCAATATGCAAATTTTCGATTTATTCAACATTCCGGAAACATTCCTGGAATCGGTCGGCGGGAAAGCAAAGGGGCTTTATAGGTTGCATAAGGCCGGACTTGCTGTTCCCCGTGGCTTTGTTTTATATAATATTGAAAATGAAGAAGATTTTGACAAGGCTATTGCTTATTACCTGGATTCAAATCTTCAAAAAGTGGCAGTTCGCTCCTCGGCAAGCGGAGAAGATGGGGTTGAGTATTCCAATGCGGGGCAATATTCTACTTTTTTGAATATAGAAGGAGAAGAAAAACTCCGCGAATCTATCAAAGAGTGCCTAACTTCGCTGCAAAATGAACGGGCACAAAAGTACGCCCATCAATTTCTGAATGATCAATCATCTCAGATGACGGTGGTGGTGCAAGAGTTTGTAAATGCCACCAAGGCAGGAGTCAGTTTTACGGTTAACCCTACAAATAATGATAATTCTTATCTTGTTGAAGCGGTTAAAGGCCTTGGAGAAAGTCTGGTAAGCGGTACTGAAACAGCCGAACAATACAGCATTTCAAAAAATTGCCAACATAATGATGCTGCATTCGAAGAAGCGGTTCGCGGCAAAGAGGTGTTAACCAAAGAGGAACTCAAGGAAATTTGTCGGGAACTCGGTAAAGCTCAGCAATACCTTGCCTATGAAGTGGATGCTGAATGGGCAATCAACGAAAGAGGAGAGGTGCTTTGGTTGCAGGCACGACCTATTACTACCGGCGATGCCCCGACTATCAGTGAATTTGACTGTAAGAGAGATTTGACCAATCATGTTGTTACCAGTTGCAATATCGGCGAGATGCTGCCCGGGGCAGTCACTCCGCTTACTTTGTCAACCAGCGTTTATGGCATTGACTGGGGAATGCGCGACATGTTCGTCAGAGTTGGAGCCTATAAATCGATGGAAGAGATCGGAGAAACTTCCTGTGCTTTGAGTATTGGTAACCATCTCTTTATTGACATGACGACCATTTATAAATTGGGAAAGACCATTTTTGGGGCAGGAAAAGCCGGGGCTGAATTGTCCATATTCGGGAAATTAGTTGAGGATGCGCCGGATATTCATGCTGATAAAGCATTTGTTATCAAAAGGATAATTAATACTTTTAAATATGTGAGGTTTCTTTTGTCAAAAAACAAAGCCAAAGAGAAGTTGATCAGGATGTCGGAAGAGTTACATCTCGAAGAGAAGTCAACCTGTAAAGAACAGTATGATCAGATAAATGAAAATATCAATCAATTGAATCTGGCATTATCCTATCACTATGTAACTTCAAGTTACTCGGGTGGCATAAGCAGTGCTTTATTCATTGCTTTAGAAAGGGATTTTGAAGATAAAGAAGAGTTAAAAGCGAAGATTGCCGGTTGTCTGGAAAATATTGATGATATTGAAAGTGTGGACATTCTCCGTTCACTTCGCAAAATTGCCCACTCGTTGATAGCCGAAAATCCGGAAGTAGTCCATTATTCTTCGGAACAATTGGCTGCCTATTTAAAGCAGTGTAGTGCAGCAACGAAGAAGGAATATCAATATTTTATTGACAGACATGGTCATAGGGCTATTAGAGAGGCTGAGCTGAGAAGTAAAGGATGGAAGGATGATGAAAAGGCGCTGATGGATTATCTTAAAACCGTTATTGCCTCCGGAGCTCATGAGAAAAAGAATGAAAGAATAGTCTGGATGAAGCATCGCAATAGATTGCTGAGAAGATACGGCTGGCCAAAGCGATTTCTTTTTGGACTTATTGTCGGTGAGGCGCGCAGGGGTGTTAGATTGCGTGAATTTTCAAAATCCAAGATTATCAAGGTAATCGACAAATTTAAAATTGCCTATAACAGATTAGCTCAATTGATGGTTGAGCAAAATCTGCTGATGGATGAGGATTGTATTTTCTTTTTAACCCACAGCGAAATAGGAAAACTTATCAACGAAAATGAGACTTCTCTGATTAAAAAAGCTCTTGCCAGGAGGGTGCTGTTTAATGAACAAAAAATGTTGCGTTTCCCTGAAATATCCATCGGATATCCGCAGCCTATCGAGGCAACCGAAATAGACCCCAACCAAAAAGTGCTGAAGGGCGTTCCGGTAAGTCGTGGAATTTCTTACGGAAAAGCAAGGGTTATCAAGAGTGTTGAAGATGCCCAACAGCTTACCAAAGGTGAAATTATGGTTTCCAGCTTTACCGATATCGGATGGTCTCCCTACTATTGTCTGCTCAATGGTCTCATTACCGAAGTGGGATCGGCTCTTTCTCACGGTGCCGTGGTAGCCCGCGAATACTCGCTCCCCCTGATTGTCAACGTGCCTAATGCTACTCAAATTATCAAAACCGGTGATTTTCTTGCTATAAACGGAAATACCGGCGAAATGCGAATATTGGACGAGGCGGAAGCGGAACGCTATCGATAACGGTTTCTATCCGAGTTTTTTATAATCTTCTTTTTATTTGTTTGATATTGTAATAACATTATCAACTTCAAAAATTATTATCTATAATTGAGATTTATTTTATTTTATGTTATCAGATAAAAAATAGTATCTTTGCCAACTAATAATTAAATTTGGGTGCTATGGAAGATAAAAATAACAAAAACAAAAGTATTATCAGATATTCTGATGAAGAGCTGGAAGAGTTCCGTATTTTGATTGAAGGCAAAATAGAAGAAGCCAAAAAGGGAATGGAAGTCTATCTGGAAGCCTATAACAACTCAGGAAATGACACCATGGACACTTCTCCGACATTTAAAACTTTGGAAGAAGGAAATCAGGTTTTATCAAAAGAAGAGAACAGCCGTTTGGCATCTCGTTTGGATAAATATATCAAGAATCTTGAAGCAGCACTTGTTAGAATTGAGAATAAAACTTACGGAGTTTGCCGTGTAACCGGAAAATTAATTCCCAAAGAACGGCTGAGAAGTGTTCCTCATGCTACGCTAAGTTTTGATGCCAAGGTTAATGAAAAAAAATAATCAGTGAAAAAGCGCAATCTCACTTTACTCTCTTTTGCGATTATACTCTTCATCCTTGTTTGCGACCAAATAGTTAAATTTTTGGTAAAAACAAACATGACTATCGGGGAACAAATTCCTGTAATTGGTAATTGGTTTCAACTCTATTTTATAGAAAATGAAGGAATGGCATTCGGACTCAGCTTCGGACAGAGTATTGGCAAGCTGATACTTACGCTGGCCAGGATTGGAATTGCCGGATTTTTAATCTATTACCTTCTCAAACTCATTAAAAACGATAAAGTCGGAATCCTGGTGGTTGTCATTTTCTCGTTGATCATTGCAGGAGCTCTTGGCAATATTCTTGACTCTATTTTCTATGGACTTATTTTCAATGAAAGTACTCCTTTTACTGTTGCTACTTGCTTTCCTGACGGAGGTGGCTATAGTAAAATTTTCCTTGGTCGGGTAGTGGATATGTTTTACTTAAAGCTATTTTACATGCCGGAATGGGTCCCTCTCTGGGGAGGAAGCTATTTTTTCCCGGCAATCTTTAATGTAGCCGATGCCTGTGTAACGGTTGGCATTGTCTTGATGCTTGTCTTTAACAAGAAAATATTTATTGAAGAGAAAAAAGAAAAATCCGGAGAAATAGTGGAGTAATATTCCAACCTCTCTCCGGATTTATTTCCAATACAATATAATTATTAGTATCTGTAATTTTCAGGTTTATAAGGTCCCTGAACCGGAACTCCTATATAGGCAGCTTGTTCGGGTGTAAGGGTGGTTAACCGAACTCCAATTTTTTCAAGGTGTAATCTTGCTACTTCTTCATCAAGATGTTTGGGTAACTGATAAACCCCGATTTCATAATTATTTTTCCATAAATCCATTTGAGCCATCACCTGATTGGTAAAAGAATTACTCATCACAAAAGAGGGGTGTCCTGTTGCGCAACCAAGATTTACCAAGCGGCCTTCAGCCAAAATAAAGATAGAGTGTCCGTCAGGGAAGCTATATTCGTCAACCTGAGGTTTAATGGTTCTCTTCCTGATATTAGGCAACGCTTCAAAAGCACCGACTTGAATTTCATTATCAAAATGACCGATATTACAAACGATAGATTGGTCTTTCATTTTGAGCAAATGGTCCACGGTAATGACATCGCGGTTTCCGGTAGTAGTGACGTAGATATTTCCTTCGGGAAGACAATCTTCCAGCGTTTTAACTTCAAAGCCTTCCATTGCAGCCTGCAAAGCGCAGATTGGATCAATTTCGGTAACAATAACACGAGCCCCGTAGGATTTCATGGATTGGGCACATCCCTTGCCGACATCACCGTAGCCGCAAACTACCACCACTTTTCCGGCAATCATAACGTCGGTAGCTCTTTTAATGCCATCTGCCAATGACTCACGGCAACCATATTTATTATCAAATTTGGATTTGGTTACAGAATCGTTCACATTAATAGCCGGCACAAGTAATTCTTTGTTTTCCATCATCTGTACTAGACGGTGAACGCCGGTAGTGGTCTCTTCGGAAATTCCTTTCAGTTCGGCAACTGTTCTGTGCCAGCGTTGAGGATCTTCTTTCAGAATAGCTTTCAAAGTAGCAAGAACCACCTTTTCCTCGGCTGAAGCAGGGACTTTGTCAAGGATTGAGGGGTCATTTTCGGCTTTATAACCTGTGTGAATCAGGAGTGTAGCATCTCCGCCGTCATCCACAATGAGTTGAGGTCCTTTTCCTCCCGGGAAAGCAAGTGCCTGACCGGTACACCACCAGTAATCCTCCAAAGATTCGCCTTTCCAGGCAAAAACAGGAACGCCCATTTCGGCAATAGCTGCTGCAGCATGGTCCTGGGTTGAAAAGATGTTGCAACTGCACCATCTCACCTCTGCTCCCAGCTCCTTCAGAGTAGTAATCAATACCGCGGTTTGGATGGTCATGTGCAACGACCCCGAAATTCGCACCCCCTGTAAAGGTTTAATTTTTCCGTATTTTTCTTTAAGAGCAATAAGCCCGGGCATTTCTTTTTCAGATACTTCCATATCTTTTTTGCCCCATTCTGCCAATTTAATATCGGCAATTTTGTACTTCAATTCGTAATCAGTCATAATTTTCTGTTTAAAATTCATAAAATAAATACGGCGGCAAAAATACAACTTTTTGGTGATTCTGAATATGGGCACTCTTATCAGATTATCAAAATAGTACTCATTTTCTGAAAATATACTACTGTTTTAAGAGATGCAGCACTCTAATTTGACAGACTCTGACCAATTAAATGAGCCCTTGATACATGATGATATTTTTTAGTACTTTTGCCCCCGTAATAAAAAATCAAATTATCAATTAAAACGAAAAAAAATGTCGAAAAAAACAATAACATGGTTAATTGTAGGAGGCGTCATTCTTGTATTAATAATGTGGGCTACTACTATTTACAACAAAATGGTTAACGGTGACGAGCAAACTACCCAAGCTTGGTCACAGGTGGAAAATGTTTATCAAAGGCGTGCTGATCTTATTCCAAATTTGGTGAAGACCGTTCAGGGAGCTGCCGATTTTGAAAAAGGAACTCTGGAAGCTGTCATCGAAGCCCGTTCACAAGCCACTTCCATAAAAATTGATCCGGCCAATATGACTGCTGAAAATCTTGCTGCTTTTCAAAAAGCCCAGGACAATTTAAGTTCTGCATTAAGCAGACTGATGGTGGTAGTGGAACGCTATCCCGAATTAAAAGCAAACCGTAATTTTTTGGAATTACAGGCACAACTGGAAGGTACTGAAAACAGAATCGCGGTTGAAAGGAAAAAATTCACCGAAGAGGTTAAGAAATACAACGCTTATATTCGTCATTTCCCCAATAACATGATGGCCAATATGTTTGGATTTGAGAAGAAAGCTTATTTCGAAGCAACCGCAGGGGCAGAGAAAGCTCCCGGTGTAGAATTCGATTTTGAATAATGAAAAGAATCTTCCGATTTATTGTTTTTAGTTGCTTCTTTCTGGGAAGTCAGCTCTTCGCGCAAATTCCCGAAGTTCCCAATCCTCCGAGATTAGTCAATGATTTTGCCGGCATCTTGTCATACCAGGAGGTTGAAGAATTGGAGAACAGGCTCGTTACTTTTAATGACTCTACCTCTAATGTCATTTGTGTTGTTACAGTGAATGATCTTGGTGACTATACTGCTGCAGAATTTGCTACTGAAATTGGAAATAAGTGGGGCGTTAATGATAAAAAATACCAAAATGGTATTGTAATCCTTATTAAACCGAGGAATGAAACCGGAGGAGATGTTTACATTGCGGTGGGATATGATCTTGAGGCAGTAGTTCCGGATGCCATTGCCAAACGAATTGCTGAATATGAGATGATTCCTTCTCTCAAAGAAGGGAAATATTATGAAAGTATTGACAAGGCATTGAATACGCTGATGCCCATAGTGTCAGGAGAAATTTCGGCAGCAAGATATCAGGGAAATCCTGCTTGGGTAATTCTTTTTATTTTTGG
>JAGVVH010000314.1 GCA_019135895.1 Bacteroidota bacterium
AAGTACAATTACTTGCAATCAACCCCTAATGGAATACAGCGGAAATCAAACGGGATGTATGAAACATCTGGTGTTGTTGCATATAATATTCTGAATAATCCGAAGCTGGGAGTTGCTGTAAAAGGAATAAATGGTATTAAAATCTACAATAACACTTTTTATAGTGAAAGGACACCAATACAGACAAACAGGGGATTGGTCGATATCTGCAATAATACTGATGGGGAATTAAATTCAATCGCATCAGGAACGAAGATTTATAACAACATATTTTATACCAGGAATAAGGTTTTTAACATCAGAATCCTTGAACCTGACTGTCTTAAGGATTTTGAAAGTGATTATAATGTATTTTGGTGTGAAGCGGGTGATCCGATCTTTGAAGTGAATAATGAAACAAAAAATTTTACACAATGGCAGGCACTTGGTTATGATCTGCATTCAATAGTAATCAATCCGGAATTTACGGATTTAACAAATTTTGTACCCAAGGTAAGGTTAGATTATGGTATGGACCTGGGTCCTGATCTAATAAATGGTCTGGCTATAGATGGATTTTGGGGTAAATTGGATCCGCGTGTTGTCAGTCAAAACGGCACATGGCAGGTCGGCGCGCGTATCTATGAAGAAGAGGAAGAAGTCGAAATTCCGGATAATAAATTGAGAATCTATCCAAATCCTGCTGAAGATTTTCTGATTATTGAAATGAATGATCCTGATTCTGTATACCAATACATGAAAATATATGATCCCAAGGGAAGATTATTGTTGACACATTCCTTAAATGAAGGCAGGAATGAAATACCCATACAGTTTTACTCCTCATATGGAGTTTATATAGTAGCTCTTGAGGCTGATAACCTTAGCAGGCTCATAAAGAAGCTGTTGCTGTTCGGTCCAGAATAATCTTAACGTTTAATGAATTTTTGAGTAAGCAGAATCTGGTCGGCTGATATCATTATAACATAAATGCCGCCGTTTAGATGTGAGAGATCAAATTGAAGTGTATTTTCATCTTTGGAAAACTCTTCTCTGTACAATGTTTTGCCAATCAGATCTACAACAGTAACTGTAAAATTATCAGCATCCAGCAAGGTGGTGAAGTCTATGGAGAACCGACCGTCATTAGGATTGGGGTACAGATTGAAGTATTCCCTGGCTTCATGAAACTTAGTCACCGTAAGGCTAAGAGTAGATGAAGTGGAAGATGCCTTCATATTATCGGTTGCCACAGCCTTTAGCTCATAGTATCCGGCTTCCAGGTCTTTGAGGGTAAAGGAATAAGGTGCGGCCGTTTTCTCGAAAAGCTTTGTAGCACCGTTAAAGAGTTCCACCTTTGTTATTGAACCATCCTGGTCTGAAGCCAATACATCAATAGTAACAGTTGCCGGAGCGGTAAATGACATGCCTTTGGTAGGTGAAGAAATACTAACCAATGGCAATTTGTTTGCCGGAGCGACCGGATTGGAAACAGTAATGGATACAGCAGCCGAAACTGTTTTTGAATTGGAATTATCTGTGGCTATCGCCGTTAAAGAATAGGTCCCTTCGGGGACCTCTTTCCATGTGTAAGAGTATGGAGTTGTCAATTTTTCTCCAATTTTAACATTACCCTGAAAAAATTCCACTTTTGTTATTGATCCATCCGCATCAGAAACAGAAGCATCAACAGTAATTGATGCAGGTGAGGTAAAGGAGGCATTATTCAGGGGAGAGGAAATACTGACAATTGGATGTTGGTTGACAATCACAGAAGCAGGAGCTGTTGTTTCAAAGGCTCCAAGATCCGGAGCTTCACCCTGGTATTGGAGTCCCACTGTAATTCCTCCATCTATCAGGTCTGATCCGGAGTTAAGATGAAGAAATTCAATCTCAGGTAAGCTGCCATCACTTTGCCTTGGGTTATTTAACTGTGTATAATTCAGGCTTATAAAATCTGAATCATCCACAACAAACTCTGAATTTGCCTTGTTGTTTATCAGAAACGTGTTAGCAGTAACCAGTGAAGAAGCTGTGATACAGCAATAAGCACCATTCTTATATGAAATATTATTAATAAGCCGGTGCGCTTTATCATAGCTCCCAAACCAGAATCCTTCATCTCCGTTTTGGAAGGCGGTATTGTTATAAAGTTCAATTCCTGCCATTGCACCGTTTTGATGAAAGCCTGAATTTTTGTTCTTATATGCAATACAGTTTGTTATAGTTCTAAGGATTGTATTTCCATAATCTGCTCTTGTAATCCCTAACTTAAATCCTGTACCGTTTCCACCAAGTTCAAATTTCTCAGACAGGTAGCCATTATACCAGGCCCAGCAATTGTCTATTGTGATTTTACAGTCGGACCCATAGGTGTCCAGTCCGTCATCCGAATTCAACCAGAGTCGGCATCCTTGAACAGTATTATGAAGGCCTGCAGGAATGTGGCTGAATCCAATTCCGCCTGCGTTTCCATATTTATCAGTGGTTAGAGGATCAGCGTTGTGGTGGACATCGCAATTAAGTATTAAATTGTCAGTTGAATTGTATTCGATGCTAATGCCCGTGCCTCCGTTGTGATGTACGTCCAGCAGTTCGAAAATATTATGATTGCCGTTAACCAGAATCAGGCCATAATATCCTTCACTGTTCTCCTGTGTGTTATATGATATCTCAAGACCCTTAATGTGAATATAATCTCCTGAAATGTTTAAGATTGCCCTGGGCCAACCTATGTTGGCATAGCTCCCAGCTTTCTTAAGTGATGGTCTTTCTCCGGGATATGCCAATATTAAAATATGGTTTTCTTTGGAACCGTCCTTGCCTGTCAAGGATTGTCTGCCATAATAGTATGTTCCACCTCTCATATATACCGTATCCCCGGCAGAAACATAAGTCCATGCTTTGTTCAAAGTGAACCATGGTTTGCCCTGGGTTCCTTCTCCCGATGTATCATTTCCAGTGGGTGAAACATAATAATTTGTAGCTGATGCAGTTAAACAAAGAGTTAGTAATAGCAACAGGGTTGTAACTTTCATAGAGACAAGAATATTTGACTAATGCATATAAATATTTGACTAATATATCTATTTTAACGACGAATGTAGAAATATGTTACGCTGCAATATATTTAAATATTATTTATCCGGGAAGTTTTCTACGCTGATTTTTGAAAATTCTTTTTCCGGCTTGTCCCTTTAATAAAGTTATAGGGGATTTGAGTATTAGCTACACTAGGATGATCAAAAGGTTACTTCAGGAATATCGGGTCAATGAAAAATTCAAGCAGGTCTTGACACTATTAAGTGTTAATGTCATAGCCATTCCGCTGTCGATCATTTCAAGCATTATTATCACCAGGTTTTTAGGGGCTTCAGCCTATGGAGATTTCAAGTACCTTGCCAGTCTTTTTAATCTTTCAATTATACTACTTAACCTTGGTATTTTTCAGGCGGCAAACAGAGCTTTGGTTCTGACAAATGACAGAACCAAAGCAAGAGAGCTTTATGGTGCTGCCCTTACATTATTGGGTCTTCTTTTCTTGGTTATTTCGATAGCGCTTTTCTTTTATGCCATGTTTGATAGAAATATACAGGAAAAGGGTTTGCAGTCTACACTTATGTGGACTATCCCTGTTGCCTGGATATTTCTTCTGAGTAGATATTTTGAGGTTTTACTCCAAGCAGACAATAAAATATCACTTTTAGCCAAAAGCAGATTATATCCAAAGATCGCTTTCTTTACTACTATCCTGATCTTGTACCTGATTTTTTTCAACTATTCAGGAAACAGGTTGCATATAATATGGATGCTTTTTCTGGGGACGGAAATGGTTGGATATATATACATACTACTGCGAATATATCCTTCATTTAAGAACCTGAAAAACCGTATAAATGAAATCTGGCATTATAACAAAGCATATGGATTTAATGTATATCTCGGGTCTATATTCTCAACCGGTTTTTCGGCTTTGACCGGTATACTAATAAGTTACTTTGGAATTGATAATTCCGGAGTAGGCTTTTATGCTTTGGCTCTTACTATTGCGGGCCCCCTTGAATTTATTCCGAATGTAATTGCAACAACACATTATAAGGACTTCTCGAGCCGAAGAGGTATTCCACGCAAATTATTATTAATTACCGTTGGCTTTACTTTGCTGGCATTAGGTGGTATTTGGGCTCTGGTAAGCCCTTTTATAAATTTCTTCTATGGAATTGAGTTTCGCCCGGTGATCGCGTTAACGTTTATTACAAGCCTGGGCGTAGTATTTACTGGGATGGCAGATTTTTTTAATCGTTTTCTGGGTGCGCATGGTCAGGGAAAGGCATTAAGAAACAGTGCCTTTATTGTTGGCTTGGGTATAATGGTATTGAACATTACTTTAATACCTTCTTTTGGCGAGACCGGAGCTGCATACGTAAAAGTCTGCTCCGGATTGTTATATCTGATTCTGATGCTTATATATTACAGAAAGTTGTCATTATCTCTGAAGAATTCAAACGTATAATGAAAACACACACAGAGTAATTTCTGGTAAATTTCAACCTCTTAAAAGAATGGCACATACCAAGTATAATATTAATTCTCTACAATCTTTTAGTTCTCGCTTAGTATCCGGGGTGGACTATCTTATTGTTGCAGTGTTTATCCTATATGCCGGGAGGGGAAATACTTTTTTTGAGTCCGGATCTCTTACTCAAAATCCATTCGGAGTTGCTCTACCATTATTTCTTGGAACGATCCTGGCATTAAGATGGAGGATAGTGTTCAATTCACAGTTCTATCTTCTGATCTTCTTCTATTTTGCCTATTTCATTGCGATCACTATTAAATTTGGTGAATTCCGCCCTACAATATTCATGAATTATATATTCATCTTTTTTATGGTCTATACTATAGTAAAAGCCTTAAAGAAAAACCTGTTTATCATATATGAAAAAGTACTCTATGTGCTTTCTATTATTGGATTAGCACTATGGGGCTTCCAGGTGATACTTGGCGGTGATACATTGTTTTCGATCATCAGTCATTTGCCCAACATAAGTACATTTTCCAATGTGTCTTCTCAAGGATTAAACATCATTATTTATTCAATCCAGCCAAGTATAAGCTCTATGGTACATGGAGTACCCATTCCAAGGAACTGTGGTTATGCCTGGGAACCTGGCGCTTTTGCGGTATTCATTAGTCTTGCAATCTACATCAACTTATTTTTCATAAATAATGATTCTGGGCGGAGAAAACGATTCTGGATTCTATTAATTGCCTTAATATCGACGCAGTCAACCACAGGCTACATGATCTTGCTTTTAATACTTTTCTTTTTCTTGCTGAACAAGAGAGTAAATACATTGATCTTACTTTCGCCTATTTTAATAATTATCCTGGGTCTCCTATTCTCACTTCCGTTCATGGGGGAAAAAATCGCCGACGTCTACAGACAAGTGGCTGAAATAGATCTAATTATAGAAAACTCTGTTACACTGGGAACGTCTTATGCTCCAGGACGATTTGCCTCCTTTGTAATTGCTTTCAAAGACTTTCTTGATAATCCGATATTAGGACTTGGTAGTGTTAATGAACAAAGTTGGACTTATAAACTGGGGGCAAGCATAGGTTCAATCTCTGGCATTGGTAATCTTTTGGCGCAATTTGGTCTGATTGGTTTTCTGTTCTTCACTTTCACTACGATAATGAGCTCTATATTATATGCAAAAATGTACAACTACAGAGGCAAGTTGTTTTTCTTTCTAATAATTCTTATGATATCAGTTAGTTATAGTATACTCTTTCTACCTATTGTGATGAGTTTCTGGGCGTTCTATTTTTTTAATCCCAGGGAAACAACGGATAACGGTGCAACTCGTTTTTAGTATTACTGGCATCTCACCCATGCTTAGACTAACCGCTTTAAGATATGAGAAATAACTGTTAGAAGTCTGTTAAAATAGCTCACTTTCATGGTTAAATATATTCTAATCTTTCACGAAGATGTCATGTAAACTTCTAAGATCAAAAGCATCATTTTGGAAACTAAGTATAGTTATAGGCTTAACAATTTTGCTGGTGGCTGGTATTGCACTTCTTATCTATATAGTATCTACTTTTAATGCTGCGAAAAGGCCAATATCATATCTCCCTGAAATAAATCCTGGTGATTTATATTATGCCCCCCCTGGCGATAGCCAGTTTGAGCTCATGAATAGTTATTTCAGGCTATTGGCAAATCGTGATGGAAATGTTGAAATTACAACATTGGACGGTGAGACCATAATTTCAGGATTCAAATTCTATTCATTCCATGAAAATGAAGATGAAAGAATAGGATTTAAGGCCGTTGTTTTGGAAATGGTTAATGATAGCACTCTTTCAATTAAGGGTAATGGTCATTCTGGAGAACACATAATCATAGATATCTCCGCTCTTAGGGATAAGCCGAAATTGAATATTAGAATAAAAATCAGCTATGAGAAAAGTACTGCTGTAATAAGAGAGGCGCTGATAATTAAATTTGATATTCCGGTCTCGGAGGTTTACAAAAAGAACAGGCAAATTGATACCTTATCAATTGAAAAAGAGTACTGGCTTGACAAACAGGGAATTAAATTTGGAAAGGGGAGAAGGGCAGCTACTATCTACAACACAACCTCGGTCTCGTCGTTACAGGTAGATACCGAAAACAATCTACTCTATGTCAACCTTGATTATCATATGGATCACCCACATATCAATATTCCTTATCAGCAAGATGGTGGCCGAAAATGGGTTGACTTATCATCATCCGCATATAATGAAGCTACTGAAAGGGAGAACAGTTTTTCCATATGGTTTGGAGAAATTCCCGAAACAATTCCAAGACTAATGCTTATGCCTTACGGTTTTATATCTGCCTATGTTTTTACTGAACATGCTGATGAGGCTGATATCAGAACTCAAAGAGCTGTTTACTTCGGCTCTGAGATCATAACGGAAGCAAATCAAGCTACTGGCGGTTTTATGGGCAACAGGATACCAGTAACAAAGAGTGTATTCTACTCTAATCCAAATGACTCTCTCAACATTTCAATTCTTGATACAGATGATGGGGTTGAGTTTATTGATTTCTTAGACCAGCTGGACTCAACTGGTCTTTATGATATCTGTCTGCATACTCCAGACTTCTTAAATTCAAACCGTACTATTCTTGAAAAGTCCATTGCGTTCATGAAAGAAAGGTACAATACTGTCACCTGGATAGATCATGGTTGTTATTCAGGAAAAGAAAACAGGGAATCATTTGTCTGCGATGGATTTAATTTAGGATCAGATTTTTATGTGGCGGACCTTTGGCAAAAGTATAATACACTCTATTTTTGGAATACAGCAGTTGAACTCCACCTGAAAAAAATCAATTCTTCATTGAGAGGTTGGAGAGCCTATCTATCACCAAGAGAAATGGAAGAAATGGGTGTCTTTCGTTCTGGGATAGAATTACTGAAAAGAAGAGAAAATGATGGGAAATATGAATCGAACTCTTTCCTGAAACGTAAGGGAGATAGCTATCCCACTCCGCTCTATTATCAGCATCCAACCCGCACAGAGCAGTTTTACTCTTGGGTGACAACTTTTTCCAAAGAATATGGAAATCTTTCAGAAGATAATATTATAATAGAACGTGAGCGGATTAACAGCTTAATTAAGGATTGGGGAGTCTTTATAAACCATGGATATTTCCCAAGAATACGTTCCGGGAATGATGTCATTAATGAAGTTGACGGCAAACTGGTCATAGATCCTTATTTTAACCAGATTTTAC
>JAGVVH010000372.1 GCA_019135895.1 Bacteroidota bacterium
AACGGATTACTTCGCCAAATTGACCAATTAAAATCACAAATAAGTCATTTACAAGAAAAACTTAACGATGTTCAGAATGTTGTTTCGGAGCAGGATTAAGGTTGCCGATAACGTGGGTATAACAGCAGTTGCGGACTTTGAAACGCTTTCCTCTCCGGCTGCGATGAAGTAAAATAGAAAGCAAATGACGGCATTGCAATGCGCCCGCAATTGACTGTTATATATTGTTATTGGGCGTTTTTAAATTCAGTCAAAATGGTAATATCTTTTATCAACGCAGTAATTGTTGGATTTATTTGTTTCTTGATTGGTTATAAATATGGCAAAAATTCAATTAAAAAAATTAAACAAAATGGAAGAATTAAAAATATCAATTGAATCGCTTCAACAAGAGAAGCAAAGAATCGAAAATAAAGTTGATGATTTTAGTCGATACGGAAGAAGCCCAAATGATGATGACTATGAAAACATGATGCTTTTATTGATTGAATGGAAGAAAATAAAATCAAATATTTACGTATTACAACAATGTCTCGATGCTGTCATTTCAAATGCCCTATAACTTGTAAATATACGGAAGTTTACTAAACACTAATGAAAACATTTACAATAACTTACCATATAAAAAATAGTATGAAATATGAGGTTTAGACATTTAGTTAGTTTATAGGCGCAAATGATTAGATTAAGCCTTGTCCACTTCGGATTAGACACAAAAAAACAATAATCATAAAAATGAAAATATAAAAATAATTCATAATTCTATTGATTTATTGATTAATTTGTTATCTTTGTATCGCTTGTGTGGATTAAACCACCCAATAAAAAACAAGCAAAGAAGAAAATGAGAAAAGTAATATCAAATAGTATTTTTGTTTGTGCGTTTGCACATACTTTTCTCATATACGCCTTTGGAGTGGTTTCCAAAGGCTTTCTTTTTTCACCACATAGGAGTTTAGCGAGACCTTCCGTAGCTGATTATATCGAGCTAAAAAAAGTCGGTAGAGTTGTTTTAATGCGTTGTCAATAAAAAAAAGTGGGGGCAATGTGAAAAACCACAACTCCTGACCTGAAAGAAAAAAACAACGTAAAGTAAAAATTAAAGACGTAGCCGTTATTTAATACCTCTAAATTGAGGTCAGGGAGCTAAGTTTAAAACAATTCAGATTGATGTAATATCAATACATTCCTGGTACTGTAACAGCTTTCAGGGATATAAGGATTGTTATAAATAATATTAAAATTTTATGATTCACGACAAGTTTAAAAAACCAGAAAAAAAATAATGACAAAAACAGAAAAAAAAGAAATGATAATTCAAGGAATAATCATTTTTGGAATCCTTATATTTTGCCTCATTGGTGAAAGTATTTTAAACCATCTTATTGAATTTTGTTATGGAATATCAAAGTAATAAAAAGCTAATAAAACTGCACGATTTATTAGACAAATCGCTAAAAAGACTCATGTTTATGCAGGTCAACAAAAAAGATAGTTCGATATATATTCGCAAATTTAAAATATACTTAAATTAAACAAAAAAATGAAGAAATATACATCACTAATGAATAATGCCGATATAACCGCAAACATTGCAGACGGCAAAACAAAAGTATTCAAGATTGAAACGGAGGCAAAAGAATACGCAATCAGAGAGCGGAGATATTCTTACCCGGCCATTGAATTAGATAATGAAACAAAAGTAGAAACCCGTATTTTTTGCGTACCAAAATGATAGAATTAAATGACTTAGAGAACGTTTTCATAATACTTGGAATTTCTCGACCAATACCATCCAGATTTATTGGCAAATCAAAAGATAGGTACATATTTGAGCCACTAAAAACTGATTTTACTCAGTATAAGAATGGATCAAAAATAGTTTATGTGAAAGACTTCAAAGTTTCAGACTTGAAGATTGAAGGCAAAAAAGTTTTGATAATCAAATAAAAAAAATAATGGGTAGAAATTATGTATCAATGAATGTTGATGTAGACATTGACATGAGTGACTTTGACGATGATGTTCTTATCAAAGAATTAGAAAGTCGTAACTATACGTGCATAAATGTAAAAGTGTCAAGGCGTGATCGCTATGGTGAATTTGTTTATCCTGAATTTAAAAATCAAAAAGAGCTACAAAACTTTATAAAAGGGGCGTTAGGTCTTAGAGATTGGCACACAAAAGAAAGGGTTATAAGCGAAATTTATGAATTATTCACTTAAAACTACTGTGTCTGAAAAAATTCACATTTGCCAAAAATGCAATTCACAAGTGCTTTAGGTTAGTTGACGCGGTGAAATATCCGACTTAATTGGAGCAAAAAAGTAACAACTTGTAAATGAAAAGGATAAAAATTAGACACGACTTAATGAGTAAATCAGATTATTCAAAAAAATACTCAGTTAATCGGGTAAAAATTGATAAGATGATTAATGATGGAACTCTTTCAGTTGAGAGAATTTCAGGGAAGGATTATATTCAAGTTCAACCGAAATATTTTTTTTTGGCTTAAAAAATTAACAATTTGTAATTATGGAAAAAAACAAAATCAGTTTCAAAGCAATTGAGTTCATAGTAAATGAATACGCTTTAATGAAAAATCAATTTATTGGAATTTCTGATAAAGATATAATGATTCATTGCTATAAGGTTTTAAAAGATGAAAATAAAGCTAGAAAAAATGATAGGATGGGTAAAAGTTCACAGGAAACTATCTGAAAAGGTATTTTATCGTAAAGACTCCGAAAAAGTACACTTGTGGATACATCTTTTGATTTGTGCAAACAGGGATGAAAGAGAAGAACTGCTTGGAGGCAAGCCCATTAAATGCAATCCTGGGCAGTTCACAACGGGTCGCAAACAATTATCAGAGGCGACTGGAATTAATGAAAGCAAAATTGAAAGAATTTTAACATACTTCGAGAAAATCGAACAACAAATTGAACAACAAAAAACATCAACAAACCGCTTAATATCAATACTTAACTGGAGTGAATACCAACAAACTGAACAGCAATCTGAACAACAAGTGAACAACGAGCGAACAACGAGTGAACAACGAGCGAACACACTTAAAGAAGTTAAAGAAGTTAAAAAATTAAATAATATAGTGGAAAAATCGACTCGATTTATTCCACCCCATATTGAAGAGGTTAAAAATTATTGCATTGAAAGGAAAAACGATGTAGACCCTCAAAAGTGGTTTGACTTTTACACCGCCAAGAATTGGATGATTGGTAAAACAAAAATGAAAGATTGGAAAGCGGCTGTTAGAACTTGGGAGAATAACAATAAAAATGCTCACACTCAATTCAAACAACCGCAACGAGAAATTGATAAACTTTATAAATCAATCTAAAATGAAAGAATTAATAAAAATACCACCTCAAGTTGTAAACATCGAGGATTCGCTAATAGGTGCATTGTTGGTCGAACCTGATTTCTTCTCCGAAATAGCCGGAATCATCAAAACAGAATCATTCTACTCCGATGCTAACGCCATAATTTTTGAAACAATAAAAAAGCTTGCATCAACAGGGTTGAGCTTTAATGTTATGATTGTTTCAAACGAGTTGAAAAATTCGGGAAACTTAGATCGAGCTGGCGGAATTGTCCGCGTTACCGAGCTGGCCGCGAATGGTTCTTTTAATGCCGATGTTCAATTTTATGCAAAACTTATTACAGAAGCATTTGTGAGAAGGCAAATGATAGCAGTTTTAGCCGATTTGAGCAACAAATGTTACGAAAACGATGAAGATGTGGAAAATTTAATTTTTGCCCTTCAAAAGGCCTCAAATGAACTAGAGACGAATTTCGATTGCGTTGATTCAGGGAGTACAACGAAAGAGGTTGCAAAAGAGACTCTCGACGAAATATATTCAGACTACGAAAAGGCAAAGAATAATCAATCGGCTGGGATTAATACAGGTTTTGCAAAGCTTAACCAGTTAATTGGAGGGTTCAAGCCCGCAACGTTCATTATACTTGCCGCACGTCCAGGTATAGGAAAAACATCTGTTGCTCTTCATTTTGTCACAACTGCCGCAAAAAGCGGTAAATACGTTAACTTTTTCACCTTCGAGATGACAAAGCCCCAAATTTTTAAAATTCTTATAGCTGGTGAGGGAAATATAGACAGAATAAATATACGGGATGGAAAGTTAGACGAATTTGAACTTAAAAAAATTGATAGAGCTATTCGACACCTTGAAGATTTGCCTATTTTGTGGAACTCTCGACGAATGAACATTGCTCAGTTGAAATCAGCAATACGCAAGAATGTAAGGCGCGGAAAGTGCGACATGGTTGTTATCGACTATTTACAGTTGATTGATTCAACCGATAAGAGAATGATTAGAGAGCAACAAATAGCAGAAATAAGCCGAGAACTAAAGGGTTTGAGTTTAGAATTTAAGATACCTGTTATAGCCTTGTCCCAGTTGAACCGATTAGCTGAAACAGAAGTTCCACAACTTCGACACCTTCGGGAATCTGGAGCGATAGAACAAGATGCGGACAATGTTATTTTCATTTACAAAGAGGTTGATGGAGAGATGAATGAACAAAGCTATTCGTTAATTAATGCTAAAGCTCGTAACGGATCAACAGGAATATTTGAAATATGGCACAATGACCAGATGACAAGATTTGGTAACGCAGGAGAAAATCACGACTATGTTGATTTTGAATTTATTTCAAATTCTCATTTTAAACCGAACCATAACTTAGATGACGATCCTTTTTAACCCATTAAAAAAATACAACAGCCAACCCACGAGTGTTTTTAATTAGTTTTTGCATTTTATTATTAGGGTATTGAATATTTTTTGTATGTGGGTTGGTTTTTTTACTGAAACTTAATTTTTTACAATGTAAACTACCCACCCACGCTAAAGCGATGGGATGGGCTTTAAACCTGAATAAACGTGAGCGATAGAGCAACACATATCATTCGATTTTTCAACGTGATTTTTTACAGTTTTTTTAGCTGTTTAAATTTATCAGCAGCCTTCTCTGAAAACAATAAGAAATTATTTGATAATTTTACAGTCTTGGCTTCCTTTAATCTTCTTTCAATCCATTCTTTACCGAGGATAAGCTGTTCTTTTTTCTCGATTGAAAATGGTAAAACGGATTCTATAAAGTTAAATATATCTTCTTGTTTTCGTATTTGCCAAATAAACATTGGTTTGTTTGTAAAATGCTTTTTATCACGAATTGCGCCATTAAAGTATTTTTGGTATAATTTTAAGGACGGCTTATTGGCAGAAGAAACGGCAACAGTAAGTTGGTGTCGTAAATTACCGCTATGCTTTTTTGTAAGTCTAATGCAGCCTTCACCATCAAAATGCCCCGACAGATACGCTTTTATTTGTAATGGAATATTATCGTGCCATTCTTCTAAATCACTATATGCGAATATACCAATACGGTTAGCTTTTATTTTTACAGAATCTCTTGTCCTTCCGATTTTTGAAGCTATTAAATCAAAATCAGATTTATGTTTTATTGTTTTCAACAAGGCTATCTCTTCTTTTGTCCAGTGTTTCATGAGAATGAATTTAATTTACACAAAGATACAAAATAAAAACACACCAAGCATTGCAATATCAGAAAATAATTTTAAATTCGTTTAACTTTAAAGGCGTTAGCGTGTCGCTTACCTCCCACCGAGCCTAAAGGCATCAGTGGGTTTCACGCTCCATTTTATGAAAAAAACAATAAAAAAAGAAATTAAAAAATTAGAAGATCATTTAAATAGATTAACATCTATTGAAGATTTATTTTTAGATAAAATAATCGTTAATCTTGAAATTAAAGATACTCAAAATAAAATCGAACAATGTAAGGCAATGCAAAAAGATTATTGCATAAAGCGTAGAAATTTTAAATAATAACATGTTGTACAACATGTTGTATTTTAATCTCACAAATTAAATATAACTTAATTTTGACAAGACAAAAACATATAACTATGAATAAATTTGGGCAAAGAGTGGCAATAAAAAAATTATGCCAATGGTTAGAAACAAAAATGATTCGTGAAGCTAATAACGGCAAAATATGTGAAAGCGAAGACGTTTATGGTATTTTAGCCATTATGAATAACAGACTAAAAAACATTACAGCAGAAGAAATAAATGAATTAAAAATAAAATAAATAAATAAAAACTTAACCCAACTATGTTGCTTGCGATTTAATGAGATTCTTAAACGGCAATTGACATATAGTTTTTGTTAACATTTGTATTTTAATCACTTAAAAATCAAAATTATGAAATTAGAAGTAAAACACTTAGTGCCTTATCTTCCTTACGAATTAAAATTTGGAAGCGGCAATCAAAAATATTATGAATTCGTTTTATCTGGAATTGATTTTTATACAAGAACCGACATCCAAATAAGGACAAGTGGAAACCGAATATATAATATTTCAGATATAAAATTTAAACCTCTTTTACACCCACTGTCTGATTATGCAGATATTAACTCCGATGCAATGAATAGTCTTAATTGCGATATGTCAGAACAAATAAATCTGAATGAATTTGCAATTGGATATATATGTTTAGGATCGCTATATCAATCAACTTATGAACTTTGCTTAAAAAATCACATTGATGTTTTCGGTTTAATCGATCAAGGTCTCGCACTCCCGTTAATATAAATGTTAACGGTTGACGGTATGAAAAGTTGGGGATTAGAAACCGACAAACTGTCCGCCGAGTAGAAACTTAATAAAATGTAGAAATGATTAATGACTTACAAACACCCCAATTAACTATACCACGTGTTAGTGGCAGTACTGATTGGTCGGGAAATAAAAATAGTATTTACAAAACGCTTGGTGCTTCAAACCATACCGACAAAGAAAGGCAAAGCGAGGATTATTATGCAACCGAACCAAAGGCTGTTGAATTGCTTTTAGAATTGGAAGATTTTTCAAACCTATATGTTTGGGAATGTGCTTGCGGACAAGGGCATTTATCGGAAGCTATGTTACAAAAAGGAATAAAGGTAAATTCAAGTGATTTGGTTTTAAGAGGTTACGACAAAGCATATAATTACGATTTTTTAAGCGAAGAAAACAAAGAGTGGAAAGGACATATTATAACCAATCCACCTTATAAATTTGCAAAAGAATTTGTTTACAAAGCATTATCAATTGTGCCTAATGGCTGTAAGGTTGCAATGTTTTTAAAGGTGCAATTTTTAGAAGGCAAAGCACGAAAACAACTATTTGAAATATACCCACCAAAAACTGTTTATGTTTCAAGTTCTCGCTTGTTATGTGCTAAAAATGGAGAATTTGAACAAATGATTGCAGGTGGTGGCTCTGCTGTTGCTTATGCTTGGTTTGTTTGGGAAAAAGGATATAATGGCAAAACAGAGCTACAATGGTTCAATTAACGCACTGTATTTGTATTGCCACTAACGTTGAATGTTTGTGCAGTTGGTGATTAGAAACCACTGCACTGTTAAAATAGTATTAACTTAATAAACAGAAATACAGATGAATAACTCACAAAACCCCCAATTGCATAAACATAGTGTTAGCTGTTGCCGTTCTTTTCAAATCGGTCAAACAGTTTATCACAGAAATGTATATGAGCATAAAGAACCATTGAAAATTGTTGGAATTTTAGAAGACAAACTTTTACTGGAAGGAGATTTTTCGGGCGGTACTCACAATGTATTTCAGCGTGATTGGCTACCAATTAAAGGAACTTCGAGAATTTACAACCACGCTTTTAAATTAAAGGCTCGTAAAGACGCTATTGCTATCGAAACATTAGCTATCCCATGCGCAGGAAGTCAAGATAATACTTTCAAGTGCATGATGGAAATGGTTCATGCTGTAATGGTATTAACCAATGATGTATCACTTAATCCTGAATGCGAGTAGATGTCTTTTTACGGTTACCGCTAACGGTTGACAATATGAAATGTACGGGATTAAAAGCGGTATCCTATCCCGATACAGAACACTTAATTAAAGGTAATACCGTACAATTTGGCACAGACGCCCGTATATTTTATATTGTGTGTTACCTGCCGTTTTTATTCGATTTACTATGAGATTAGAACAAATAACAAAGCCGTTTTTAGAATCAGAAATGTCAATTAAGAATTTTGCAGATGAAGTTGGATTGACTTCTGTTCGTGTTTCTCAAATACTTTTAAGAGATTTGAATATTATTCATTACAAACTTTTTAAGGATTCAGATTTTGAATTAAGAAACGTACCATTAAGAAAAGAAGATAGACAACGATGGTTAACAAGGGTTAATGAATATATCGAAATAATTAATTTACCTGATAAAATCAAAAGAGATAATCGTAAAATTTCAGATTTAACTGTCGAGGAATTTATTGCGCTGATGTCTTCTTTAAATGGCAGGTAACGTCAAATGTAACCGAAGTAGCGGATTAGAAAGTAGAAAATTATCAAAATACACTAAAATTTATAAATATGAAAACACTTAATTTACAGCGAGTAACCCGCTATTTTGGTTACATATTGTTAGCGGTTGTGTTATTTCAATCGTGTACAATCGAAGTGCCAGAAAAACCTAAAAAAGAAGTTGAGCGAAATGTATTAAAAGATTCTGACTTTGAAATAGTGGTTATTGATTCGTGCGAATATGTAGTATTTAATAGAGTTCATGGATATGCTGGAAGTGGTGGAATATGCCATAAACAAAACTGTGCATTTTGTGCAGAGCGTTCTAAACATAACCGCTAACGTTTCCGCTATGAGTAGTGGCGGTTTTGGAACTACTCACTATCAAAATACAACAAATGACAATAGAAAGCAAAAACGATAATAACAGCACTACACCCGCCATTACTTATCAAAATACAACAAATGACAATAGAAAGCAAAAACGATAATAACAGCACTACACCCGCCATTACTTATAGCGAGTGTTGTACGCTGTTTTTGTTTCCTTGTGGGGCAATGGTAAAATCAAAATACGGTTCAATTGAAGGAATGATAACGGCTCAATCAATTAGATTTGATAAAGTGCAATATGAAATAAGTTATTTTAATTCAGGAGACCAAAAAACGGTATGGATGAATGAAAATGAATTTGAAACAAATGTCGAAAAACGTGCGGTAGGTTTTAAATAGCGTACAACGGTTTGCATAAGATTAGTACGGGGATAGAAAGCGAAAACCTCCCGAACTACTCGAAAAATATTAAATGGTAATTCGCTCAAATTTGGCACTAAGCCCCGTATTAATTTTATGCGGTGTTAGCCGTAGCTTTTATTATTATGAATATAGATTTTATCAAAGAGATTTTAATGTCAACTGCCGAATACTGGATAGTTGCAAAAAAGACTGAATACATAGAGTATTTTGAAACGAAAAGAGGTAAAGACCAAATTGTTTTAATTGCTATCCCAAAAGATATAAAGCGTGGTCTAAAGTATGAAGAAATAACATTGCAAGAAGTTGAAAAACTGCACAATGCTTATATTGAGCAAAATATTTTTATCAATACAGATTACCCTCCATTTCAACAATACATTACTTTTAGAGATATGTATAAAGGGTATCCGATTGAATATAAAATTAAGGAATTTATGTTGAAAGCATTGGATTTAAAATCGAATGAACTTTACGAGTACAAAGCATTAATTGAAGTAGAACCTGTCAACGAAGCTGTTTCTTAAAGTTACGGCTAACTTGTAAATATACGGAAGTTTACTAAACACTAATGAAAACATTTACAATAACTTACCATATAAAATTCACTATTGATTTTGCGCCTCATTATGTTTTTAATAAACACAAAGAGTTATTTAATTTAAAAACAGAAAGAAAAATAAAGCAAGTCATGGTTGGTGGGTCAATTGGATATGTTATTAATGGTAAATTTTACTCCTTAACATATCTTAAAAAACATTTATCTAAAACAAATAAATTATAAACATTAAAAACATTAAATTATGAGTGATGAATTAGATTTAATTGAAACAGTTCAGATTGAAAGCTTCATTACAGACGAAAAAGCAGCTATTGATATTCAGGTATCTACTGCTAAAAAATATCCTAGGAACATTACAAGGGCTATTGATAATGCAATAGCTATTGCCACAATGGATAAAGAAACAGCAGAAACATGTACTTATTCTGTCCCCAGGGCAGGTAAAAACATTTCAGGCCCAAGTGTTCATTTAGCAAGAATAATTGCTCAAAATTGGCAGAATCTGAGAGTCGAGAGTAAAGTAGTTTCTGAAACTTCAACTCAAATAATATCTGAATCTGTGTGCTTTGACCTAGAAACAAACTATGCCGTAAAAGTACAAGTTAGAAAAAGCATCATGCAGAATGAGTATCGTAATGGTCAACCCACTGGAAGAAAAATTAGAATGAGTGATGACATGGTTGTGATTACAGGGAATGCGGCAAACGCTATAGCATATAGAAATGCTGTCTTTGCTGTAATACCTAAATCAGTTACAGATAAAGTTTATAAATCAGCAAAAAATATGATTACTGGTGACTTATCTTCTGAAGAAAAGCTTATAAAGAGAAGGAAACAGCTTATTGATGGTTTTATTGATAACTACAATGTATCAGAGTTTCAGATCGTTGAAGTCCTTGGGTTGAATTCAATAAACCAAATTAAACAAGACGAGGTAGTTAGATTAGTTGGTATAGCCCAAGCAATAAAAGATGGAGATACTACTGTAAACGAAGTGTTTTACTCAACGAAAAAGGCTGAATCTGACCGATCAGATGCTAAGGCAAATCAAATTATAGACAAAATTAAAGAATCAAAATTAAAAGACTTAAAAGTTTCGTCTTTAGATGAAGCCCGCAAGTTCTTTGAAGAATCTCTTGGTGTTATTGGCAATGCTGTGACCGATGATAAAATTGAAGAAACAGCAAAACAAAACGGATTTAAACTTATAATTACAAAATAATGAAGACAAAATTATTTATTATATTGATGGTCATTTCTTCGTGTTTAGTTACAAGCTGCGGAACAATGATCGGAGTACAGGGTACACCAGAAATGAGAACTTTTGAAAAGATAATTGAAGTGCCTAATAAATCTAAGGCTGATATTTATATTTCTACGAATACATGGTTTGTTGAAAATTTTAACTCAGCAGAATCTGTTATTGAGTTTCAAGATAAAGAATCGGGCAAGATAATGGGTGAATATGTTTATACGTATATGGATGGAATTTATAATCAGATGGTCAAACAAATTATTTCAATAGACATTAAGGATGGTAAGGTTCGATTATTCATATCAGAACCATGTTTAAAAACAATCGGAGATGCATTAAATGGCATTTACATTAAAACTAATAATTATAAACCATTAACCACTCTAAAAGGTTTACAAAAAGCAAATGAAGAGTGGGGTAAATTAGCATTATCGCTAGAGAATGCTCTTAATACCACTTTATTATGGTAAAAAAAGTAAAACCAATTGTCATTCGACCAAAATCTGAGTCTGAATGGCTTGAATTAAGAAGCAAAACTATTGGAGCGAGTGAAGTTATTACCGTGTGCGGGCTTAATCCGTGGAAATCGCCATACGAATTGTGGCTTGAAAAGACAGGAAGAAAAGCACCAGATGAAGTTAACGACTCTATGATTAGGGGAAAGATATATGAAGCCCCATTGGTTGATTTCTGGGCAATTAAAACAGGTCATAGACCAATAAAGGGTTCTCAGAAGGATATTCTTTACATTGACCGAAATAAGCCCTATTTGAGCTGTACTCCAGATCGGTTTTTTATCCATGCTTCGACAGGTAAAAAATGGCTTTGTGAGGTTAAAAACCCCGACAATAGACGAATAGAAGAAGCTGAACAATCGTGGATAATGCAACTTCATTGGCAAATGGGCATTACTGGCATCCATGAAGGATTGCTTCTTTGGGATTATCCTCAGCGTGGAGTCTACTTTATGGAACAAGAGTTTACATTTAATAAGGAGCTGTATCTCATGATGGAAGAAATTGTAGATGAATTTTGGAATGAGAATATCCTTAAAGACATTGAACCAGAAATGACCGTTGGAAGTGATGTACTTTATAAATACCCAGAGCAAGAAGTAGGATTATCGGTAGAAGCAAATGATTCACTTACAGAAAAATATGGCACAATGCTATCTTTACAGGAATCAATTTCTACAGATACAAGCCAACTGGATAAATTGAAAGATGAGGTTAAATTATTTATGCTTAATGCCGAATCTGTTAAATATGAAGGTAAAACATTATTTACATGGAAAGCAAACAAGAACAAATCTCGCATATTTAAAATAATCAAATAATTTGATATGTTTTATAACATGTTTTTTTCTTGATTTATTTGACTTAAATTTGTCGAAGACTTTTGTGCAATAAGAGTAGTTTTTTTAGGTGTTTATTTTTTTGAGAGTTTTTTTATTGGTGAAAAGATGGAAGATGTAATTGAAAATATTAATCCGATTCAGTTTATTCAACTGAACACCGTTAACATCTTCCATTCTTTTTTGATTTCTGAGTACAATAAAACAAAATTTCCTTTTTTTGGAATTGTAGATTTAATAAACCTTGGAGTATTTAAAAAAGAGCTTGCAGACGAACTACTTGTAAAAAAAATTATTCGTAAAAGAAAAGGGTTTAATGGAGATTTAATTGAACTTTTAGTTAATAATTTAGATCCTAAAAGCTAAAACATCAACCAAATAAAAACAATAACATGCTTATATAGTTATACTTGCTAATTTTAGTTTATGAAAAAGTTTGACAGAAATAAAACATTTTATATTAATACTTCTAAAAAGTCACCCGAAAGTATTAAGCAATTAACTGATAAGTTGGCAAATATTGGTTTTAAGTATGTTCCATTTTCATCTTCTGATTTTGAAGATTTTGGGGAGTATTATCTGGCTGTAAATCCTAATGAAAAAATTTGCTACATGGATTGTGTTTCTTCAGATAATATTGCCATAGAAAAAGATTTCACTGATTTTTTCTTGCCATAGTATATAGTTTGGGTTTTTTTAGGCCAGTTATTAATTTAGCTGGCCTTTTTTACCATCCGTTACGTCAAGCAGGTAAATCATCGTGAGTAATCCTGTTAGACCTAAAGCTATCTGAAACAGATACGGCTTCTTTACTTTGTAGTAAGTTGCCGAAAGGCTTTCTGCCATGCCTGCATAGAGGATGTAGGATAGCAGAATTACAAATGCTGTGATTAGTAGTCCTGACATATCTTCTCAATTTTTCGATGTTAATACTTACTTTTATTTTTTGCCTAGGCACACCCGCAATAGCTGAGCGTCCTGATTCTATGCGGTTGAAGGTCATTTCTTTTTATATGAACTTATAAACAATGCCTCTCCCAATTCTAAAACTCTTAATAGTTGCAAGAAAAGGAAAATCATTCTTATCGACAACATCGAGTACCTTTTTAAGGTTGCTGCTGTTGGTGAAAAACTTCACCTCTCGGCCTTGTGTTTTGCACATCACAATGTAACGATTATCACCATGCTTTGTTTTTACCTCCGATACAAACTCAATGACTTCGATCTCGCAATTTATAACTTCGGTGATAGACACCAGAGGACACTCGAAAATCTTCCGATCGTCGTCTATTTTTATATTCAAATCACTAAATCGCTTCATGGTGCGCTTGGAATTGAGCCTTCACATTTGCCTTTGTTTCTTCAACAAACCCATTATAAGCGATGAATTCAGGATCGCGATTGTCGATAATCCCCTTACGCTGAATGGCCGACTCCTCGCCGTTGGGATAGTGGTTTTGAATAACGGTATTGATCACCTCGTTGCACGTTGGGAGATGGTCGAACAAGTAGGCAATGAAGGTGTATCCATCTTCTATTTCCTGAATAGCATGATTGTAGGCAAAGGTTGAATGCCCTAGCTGGTCAATGAATTTTGGTCTTTCTACTGAATGTGTCATGTAATTCTATTTTTAAAATTTTTCTAAATAAATTAACACTATTACAATGCGCTGCCCAACCACCATAACTGGCAACAGACTTTATATTTCTCCTTTTTCTGATCATGTTTTTCTTAATACTTTTTCTCATTAATGTGTGAGTATGGTACATTTTATAACCAACAAAATCGATTCCCCTTGATTCTACTGGGAATATTTGATAGTTTTTTTTAATGGTCAAATTCAATTGAATATCTAGATATTGCCTTATCTCGGAAAGAAGTTTGTGCAGTTCGGCTTTATCGGGTGTAAGTATCACAATGTCGTCGCAATACCTGAAGTAATACTTCACACTCTTTACCTCTTTGATCCAATGATCAAAGTAGGTGAGGTATAGGTTTGCGTAGAATTGCGACAGATAATTGCCGATTGGAACACCCAAGCAGCCAGGGGCACTATTAATAATTTCTGAATGTAAGTCAATTGTTCTGTTGCATTTTATTTTTTTCGAGATAAGCCCGATCAAGATCTTTCGATCGATGCTGGGGTAGAATTTCTGCACGTCGAGCTTCAAGCAATACTTAGTGCCTTCAACGTCCTTCAAGGCTTTGCGCACATCGGCCAAGCAGCGGTGAATGCCACGCCCCTTGATGCAACTGTACGACCCGGATACGAACTGACTGACCCAAATAGGTTCCATCACATTCATAATAGCATGATGAACGATGCGGTGCTTGTATTGCAACCGAGCTATTTCGCGTTCTTTTGGTGTGAATATCTTGAACACTTCGTATTCGCCCGTGCGATAGGTGCCGTTTTTCAGTTCATTTTGAAGCGCAGCAATATTCTCGTCGAATGACTGATCGAAGAGCCGGATGCCGTAATTGTTCGGTTTTCCTTTTCTCGCTTTTTTGTCGGCCAAAAGAATATTTTCCATATCGACAATTTTTTCAAACAATCCGTTTATTCTTTTCATCTTCCGTGCATTAATCACCTCTTCTTTGCTCGCGCTACCAAAGCGGTGTTGCTGGTTTTGTTTTTTGCCCTGATGGCAAGGCTACAACTGATTTGTTAATGTGCACCTAGCTGCGCACTGATGTTCGTATTCGCATTCGTCGGAACGTTATTCGCATTCGAATTCCGCACCCCTGCATTCACGCTATTATTCGCATTCGCTCCGAACAACAGGCCGTCAGTTGCCCGCCCACGCGTATCGCTACGCGATTATTTTCACACGGAGCCGCGCACCGACGGTCGTAAACGCAGTCGTCGGAACGTTATTCGCAGACGAATACCGCACCCCCGCATACACGCCATGCGCAAGCGCGCCGAACAACAGGCCCCTAATGACAGAGCCCGATGCTGGGAGATTGCCATAATAGCCGTAGTCCGACATAAATGTCGTGCTCGAAGCTCCTGTATTTGTTTTTGCAATTGTCAAATTGCGATAGACTTCTTTAATGTAGTTGTCGGCTCGCGGAGTTAACCCAACATAGGTATAATCGGCTGTAATTGTTGCCGCGCGCTTAGTAAAATCGGGGCATACATACGCCTTGCTTTCACCCGTGCCACCATTTTCTACTTCGGCCGACACGTCGATATTAACACCACTTACCCAGTCCCAGATTTCTCCGTATAGGTGTTCAAGCCCGAAGAAAACGGGGATTTGATATGAGAACGAAACCCCTTTAATCCAAAACCATTGACCTGATGTTGTGAAAATATTTGCTGACAACGTGAGTGTGTTATCATCGGTTTTCCCTGTGATTGTGGCCTCGGCTAAGGTTTGTAAGTTCTGAACCGTGTACCCTATGTACGAGGTGCTCCACCCCGCGCCCGTGGTAAATTGCCCCGTGGCAACAAGGTTGCCTGCACTCACCGAAGTGATTGCTCCAACGTAGTATTGCGCGTCGGTCATGGCTTTTACGCCTGCATTGCAGCCAACGGTCATGAACCCCTCGCCAACTTTGTGAATTGGACAATATGCGTTTCGCGCACTCCACCGCGTCGAATTCCACGTTGTAACCCCAGCACCAAGGCCACCTTGTGGATAGCCTTCAGCCGTTAACGTTGTGGTAAAATCGAGCTGAATGTTGGTATTCGCAAAGTATAGAGCTGTAAGATCATGCCACAGTGTGCGATCGTAGATATTGCCAGTTTCCCAACCAGCGGCGGCGGCATAATTTTCAAAATTGATTCGGTTTATTTGCGTTGCAGGTCGGCCTAGTTGCGTACTTGGCAGTGCATCGTTTGCAGCTGTGTTGTTGCCGCCCCGGAATCGTGCATCATTGCTTACAACTGACACCAATTGATTGAGTGTGCGATCGACCGACGCAAATCCTGGGCTGTGTGCCGAACGCTCGTGAAAAAGTGTGGCCCCTTCAAATGGCTCAATATCGTATGCAACTTCATAACGGCCTGTAACCGAGTTCAGGACTCGGATACGGCGGTACAGATCGGGAACAATAATGCAAATGTTTTGTGTTGTCCAATCTGGAACTGAAGCCGAGCCATCGGCTTTTTTGGTCATGTCGTTCTTGCCCAAGTACCAATCAATTGTTTTGGTTGCCCTATTTACAATTGCAGGCTGAAACGCATTGAATATGCGGCTGTTGCCGTATGTGTGATAAAATAAATTACCAGTTCGTTGCAATTCGGTTGCACGGTAGGCAACTACGGTAGATTTGGGGGCAGGCTCGCTACTCGACAGTGTTGGGTCAATTACAACACCAACCCATTTTTCAGGTATTTGCCCTTCTATTCGACTTACAATATCCGTAACCGCCTTTTGACTCATAACATCGTTAGTACTCGTTCCAATTGTTTGTTTTACGGCTGTTTTAGCCAATACCCCCGCGTTCACCGCATCCACCGTTGGAAATTTCGTACCTGTACCATCGGGCTCTAAGCTGTTTTGCTTGTTGGATTTTAGCTCTTTCTCTGCCAAATCAGTAGCATAGGAATTTACCAAGTTAGTCGCTGATTGTGCTGCACTGTTTGCTCCATCCCTCGCTGTGTTGGCTTCGGTGGTGGCTGTGGCTGCCAATCCTGCCTTTTCGTTTGCCAATATAGCAGCATCATTCGCCAATCCTGCTTTTTCATTTGCCAATATAGCAGCATCATTCGCCAATCCTGCTTTTTCATTTGCCAATCCTGCCTTTTCATTGGCGTTATTGGAGGCTGCATCTGCTAATCCTGCCTTTTCATTGGCTAATGTCGCAGCATCATTCGCATCATCTGTCGCTGTTTCTGCATTGGATATCGCTGTTGCTGTATTGGTCTGTCGGGTCTGTTCGGCTTGCTGTCGAAGTCCTTCTTTAGTAGTCCTGTCCTGTTCGTTTTCCACTCTTGTGGTTTCAGCAGTAACTCGGAGTGCTTCTGCTTCATTCACAGTTGTCGCTGCCTCCGTAGCCGGTTGCCTCAAATAAGCGAAATACTGCTCCATTGTGCCGGTTGGGTTATCAATCCTCCAAACATCAAAAGCGGACATCCCACGGAAGCCGATAGCGACCTCACTTGTGACCTGGTTAGTAATATCCTTCTCCTGGTCTGTTCTTGAAACTATCTCAAAAGAATCGATGTCAGCAGTAACGTCTCTGTAACCGTCTTCAAAATTAGCATCGGGAATACGATAAGTAGCCAATAAATAATAAATACCTATCTGCTTTATGTCTTCTTTAGTAATATTAATAATAGCAATGCCGTTTGAAATTTTAAAATAAGGTTCTATTGTTATTCTAATCCTACTGTGTTTAACTGTTATTTCAAGATCTGTTACAGTAGACAAATCAACGGCTACACCGTTTTCCTTTATCATCCATGCTACTTGAAAATCATTCCCGATGCGTTTTTTCATGACTAATGTTTTTTAAAATCCTACTTTTTTAAAATAAGAATAATTGGCTTTATATCTTCCATATAAAGTGAATATCCTTTTTCAATGGCTGAAATTACGTGCATAATAACAGCTTTAGCATCTTCTTTAATAATACCCAGTGATTGTGCATATTCGACCAGTTCAATGCCTTCTTCTGCTGTGAAATCAAGTCCTTGGGCTTTTAGTATTTTCCAATTCCTTGCATTCTCAATTAAAGGCAATGCAGACCTGCCAATAGAAATCCATTCAACTCCTGTAATTTGACCGTCAGCATTAGATTCTTTAACACTTGTAGCAACAATAAGCCCGTTTTTAATAAGGCTTTTAAATTCGCTTATACCTTGTGGATCTATAGATTCACTTGAGGCAAATAGGTTTTTAAACCATTTAATAATCTTCTTCATAAAACATATTTTAAAATTAAATGTTCTTTTTTGTCATTTGAGCAAATAATATCATTGCCGAACCAATAACCGTTATTAAACCACTATAAGGAAAGACAGTAGTAGCTACAAATATTGGTAATGTAGCAGGAGAAGCAGTGGCTAATGCACCTCCAATTGCAGTAAAAGCAGTTCCGACTAAGCGAACTATCTTTGCCCACTTTGGAGTATCTGCCATAAGTGTAGTTCCTGCTGATTTTACAGTATTAACTATTCCTATTTTTGCGTTTTCTAATGTCATTATAAATTTTCTTTATGGTTTCTAGTCTAATTTTAATTTTAATCATTTGACTGGGAACAATTGGTATTTTTGATTTTCCATCTTCTATTTTGTCAAATGTTTTTTTCATGAGTAAATACCAATTAAGCAGTATATGAATAAAAAGAAAACCAATGCGAATGCGGTGATAAGCATTAATAATTCTTTTTTTGGGTCTTCTCTCAGTTCCATATTTATCTTATTTAAAACTCATCTTTAACATTAAAGCATGGACATGATTTTAACCATTCATTTGGTTCAATTTGTCCATCTCCGTCAACATCTGGAGATAAATCCCTGTGTCCTAATACTTCGGCATTTGGTGCTAATAGCTTGCAGAATAATATAGCAGATATTAATGCTTGTTTTTGTTGTGGTGTTCTCGTATCTTTTGGGCTTGAACTTGGGTCTAATCCTCCCTCGTAACATATCGCAAAAGAGTTATCATTATATCCTTTTGCATGAGCCAATTCCTCTCCGAAATTTCGCCCTAAATATGTTTGACCATTCCGCTTTATGTAAATATTGTATCCACATGTCTTAAACCCTCTTCTTTGATGGTCTGCTACTAGCTGGCTAAAACTGTAATCAACTGTTTCTTTAGTTGCGCTACAGTGTATTACGATATATTTTATTTCTCTCATTTGTTATTTTTTTAATGCCCTTACATTTTCATTTGTTTCCTTTGTCATTTCAATTATTAGTGCTAGCTTTGAGTCAATATCATTATGTAGTTTTTGGTCTTGTTTATCTACATAATTAATTAATTCTGTCTTTGTTTCATTAAGCTCTACTTTGCTTGCTTTTTCAACCTGAAGTTTTTCTATTTTAGCCGTTGTCCCTGTTTTATCTTCTCTATTTACTTGAAAAGAATAAATAGAAAGCGCTACAATAAAGCTCGTTACAGATGCTAATATTGCGTTTATTAATCTGTCTTTGTCTTTTGCGGTCATCTTTTCCAGATTTGATGAAATGTTAGTATTAATATCACTGCAACGACTATACACAATCCTACGTAATAATTCATGTTGACTTTTATAGTTAATTCAGGCTTAAATAAATCTAAAATATTGTACAAGCATTTTACTACATTCAACGCAATTCCAACTTCTACTAAAACACTTGTAACAAAGGCTTTTAAAATTGTCAACAATCCAATTATTAAAACAGATTGATTTAAAAAATAAATAGCAACCCAGATAGTCGATTCCGGGCTGCCAATTAACGTGTAAATTGCCTCAAGAACAACATAAAATGCTAATAATATGGCTGTTTCACGTTTCATTTTAGTTATTTTTTAACTTTTACACTACCACGTTTTTTAATTGGTGGTTTTACTGGTGGCTTTTTTGGTTGTATCATATCATTTATTTTTTATTGTTTCAAAGTTATGTAAATTATTTCTAATTACAAATATCGTTTTTTCATCTTTCTGATTTTCTTTTTATTGTCAGATTTGATGTGTTTTATTTTGCCTTCAAAGTAAAAGTCGTCTTCAGCAATAGTTTCTTTTGATTTATTCCGCTGTTTCATGGTTATATTATTTTATCAATATGTACTTTCATAATTTTATTATATTGATATTTTTTAATTTGAGGCCATTACAGACAAATTATATCTTGCTGAGATATTGTATGTTTTTGATGAACTCAGATTAATATCATAAAATATTAACAGATTGTTTAAATCACAACTTATCGACGAAGGATCTATGCCTATAGTATTCATTGCCGCATCTCCATCTCGATCTAGGGTTGTTAAGACATACCTATTTATTGTTGTCCCTGTTTTTTTAATAAATAATGAATATCTGACGGTTGTATATGTGTTATCAGTGACATTATAAAATGTAATTGTTATATCTCCGCTAATTATAGAGTTATCAATATCTGCAATTACAAATAAATTATATACTCCATTTGTTACTTGATCCACAGAGGCGCCAATGGCTGAATTTGATGTTATAGCATTGGATCCATACATTATAGATGCTATGTTTCCTAAATATGGATCTGGGTTTAAACTTAAAGATCCTGTTGTTGTATTAACTACAGAACCAGATAATCCATCAACACTTCCTGAATTATTAAATAAAATTTCTCCAGAAGAACTACCTCCAACCCCACTTGGAGGTGCCGAATAAGAACCATCTCCTCGTAAGAAATTACTTGTTCCTTGAGAAGTAGATAAAGTTACGCCGTTTATAGACTTATTGGTCAATGTTTGGGTATCCGTTGTTCCAACTATCGCCCCTGATGGTGCGGTTTTTGAAGTCCCCCATGCAGAACCCGTTGAAACTGGTATCCCTGCGGCAGGGTAAACCATTCCTCCAGATGTTACAGTTTTGTAAGTCCCATCGTTAGAAAGATAAGACAAACCATTGCCTGTACTCGATAAAGTCACCCCGTTTACACTTTTATTGGTCAAAGCTTGACTCCCTGTGAGAGTCACATAACTACTTGCTGCTACACCACCTAAAGCTTCGGAATTGTCTACAACGTTGTTATTGTTCGTATCGTAAGTTGATTTCAACATATCTCCGCTTCCACCAGAGCCTGTCTCATCCGTAAAATTCGCAGTAATAATTCCCCCATCCTGCTGCGTTAAAGTTAAAGTCTTTGTGGTCGTCCCTGAAAAACTAGCCCCTGTTATTTGATTATTATACCCGCTAGTCCAATTTGTCTGATTTGAATTAGTTGGAATTGAATAACCTGAAGCATAGGAAAGTGCAAGAGTTCCAGAACTCGTTATCGGTTGTCCGCTTATGGATAGTCCTGTTGGTACGGTCATGCCCACGCTTGTTACAGTACCACTTCCACTTCCACCACCAAAATAAGTAGCCATATCAGAAGCTTTAATGAATTTAGTAGGGATACCTCCAACCTCTGAATCACCTATCAAGAATCTATCGTTTGCAACAACAGAAGTCTTTTGGCTTGTACCATTATATGTACTAACACCTAAAGTCACCTCCCCAGAAGATGAACCTCCGGTGAGAAAAGAATTCAAAGGAGTTAATACTCCTGTTATGTCTCCACCACCACCTACAACACCTTCTATCCAGTCTTTTGTGACAACATCTTTTGCATTTTTTGGAACATAGCTCCCATGCATTGCTATACCACCCTCATCAAACTTTATATATCCATTCTCGTAATGATATTTGACTGCTGAAGAAGACGACCCCTCATTTATAGACAGAGCTTTTGAGTTCGTAGCTGTAATGGTATATGTAAATGAAGCTCCCCCATTTGAAGATACATACAATCTTACATTAGATGCATCTATGTATCCTACGGCATATATGTACTGACCATTAGCTGAAGCTTCAACATCTCTTACATAAGTAGACGGGTATGTGTAGAGTTCTGTTCTAGCTGGAGTAACCAGATCAGTATAGACATATAACTTATTTGCATCATTGATATATATTTTACCGTCTTCATAATCAAACAATTCACAATAATCAAAAGCATTACCACCAAGGATCTTTGTGTGAGTCTTATTTGGCGATACTTTGTACACATAACTTTGAGCATATGGATTTGCAGATACACCAACCGTATAATATATAGTAGAGTCGTTAGCGACCTCAATATCGTAAAGATACTTTCCTTCAGCAACAGCTACTTGAGTAGTCAAGCTATTCCTATAAATGTAAATATTATTACTAACAGCACCTACTGCCACAAGAGTCCCGTCGTCAGAAATCTCGATGGCAATACCACCTAGACTTGTTCCTATTGTCGATGTAGCCCACGTGGTTCCGTAATCCCTAGAGACCAATAATCTGTTTGTAGTAGAATTATAGTCCGTAACAGCCACAACATCACCATATTTTGAACATTTGAGATTTATCCTTGCTATTCCGCCGGATACTCCTTGCACTTGTAGTCCAACATTTTCCCAATTTGTGCCGCTGTTAAACGATCTCTGAATCTCATAAGCAGAACCGGTATTGTACATTCTATATCTAATAACCGCTGTTTCATTCATCACGTAGAAATCTGTATTTGTTAAAGTCGTAGACGAAGATCCGTTGTACAATTTTAATGCAGTTGAGTAATATGTTACATTAGTGGCATTACTAGAATATGAATTACCCATAACAACAGTATCTAGCCTGACTATATCTCTTGTCGGTTCTATAGTGTCTTCACTGGCACTCCAATATCCCGTTCCTGTCCCTGTACTTGTTCTGGATAAATAGCTTTTGACTTGACCATAAGTCGGGAGTTGAACATCTAACAATGCTGTGTCAGCTTGAACCTGTCCTACCACATGAAGTTTTACAGCAGGGGTAGTAGTTCCTATTCCGACATCACCATCGCCCTCAATTCTGATTCTCTCTGTTGAAGCTGTTCCTAAAATAAGTGGTGTTGACCCATTTGTATAAATCAAAGCATTGCTAGTATTCTGAAATAAAAGCGTACCTAGACCTGACCAGCTCAAACCCGCAGTTGATCCTGAAGTCCCGTTTGCATATTGATTTATAGATGTACCAAGGTAACTTGGTAAAGACCAATAATCACTTGCTTGAGCTTCTAGTCTAGAAAGCGAACCCCCTCTAGATACAGAATATCCATTAACTTCAAATAGATTAGCTGGGTTAGAAGTCCCAACCCCCACATTTCCTGCTGAAGTTACATGTAATCTCTGAGTATTATTTGTAAAAAGTCCAATATTTCCAGCATCTTGCGATATTAATCTCAGCTGACCTGTTCCTCTATGTATTATGTCAGAAGTAGTATTAGCTCCGCCGTTCCACCTAATAAATCTCAATCCAAAATCTGTATATGTATCGTCTCCAGTCAGGTCAATAAAAGCATATCTATTACCTGTTCCATAAGTGTTCACCTCTATATTACCTGTACCCATATTATTATTCCCCACCCTAGCTGAACCATTCACTGTTAAATTTTTTGTTATAAATGTGGTATTTATCCCCACATTTCCGCTCGCATCTTGATATATACCCGAATTACCAATAGTTTTTGTTCCAGTTGCAACAGGAATATAATTAGCTGTCAATGTGCCTATAATATCTCCACTTCCACTTCCTATAAAAGTTTGCCAATCAGATTTATCAGCATAAGTAGTGTCTAATACTGCCTTTATTGTGTCGGCTGCAATGTTCCCGTTTACATCAATTATCTCCGATGGTGTTTCAGTTCCAAATCCGGTTTTGCCGTTTTTTAGCATGGTCAAAGCATTACTACGAAGGCTTGGGCTGACCCCATTTCCTATAACAAATAGTCTGTCTGTGGTAATACTTTCAGTTGCCGACACAGGAGTATAATCTGTATTGTAACTTCCAATTGCTGTTTCAGCATAAGATCTTGCTCTCGTTGAATATCCAAAAGCAGACGAAGCTGTTCCACTTGCTATTCCGAATACATTAAAACATGATGAACTTTCACCACTTGCTACTGTAGTATAACCAAAAGCAGTCGAATAATCACCAACATTTGCTTTATCCCAACGACTATCAACTACATACCCAGCTCTGAGCGCAGCCTTATCTGGATACCACATCATCCTTGTACCTACTCCTGAAGCTGGAGGATTTGCTGGCGATGAACTGTTATATGTTCCGCCAAATAAAACTGCACCGTTTGTAGATATTTTTGCTAAAGCATTCGAAGCAACTCCTACCCCAACATTTCCGTCGGTATAAGTTATCCCGTTTGCATCATCGACCCATTGACTTGACCCACCACCTCCTGAAGCAGCAATACTATCAAGCAATTTTTGTTGAAGTGTATCTAAGGCGTATTTTGTTACTACTGTATCAATGTCAACATAGGCTGCCTGACCTAATGAATTAAAAAAAGCTAATTTATCAGCATTGCCTGTATGTCCAGAATCAGTCCATCCTAGTCCTGTCAATTCATAATGAATATTACTTGAAGTTTTCTCTAGTGCTTCATTCCAGGCGCGGGGATAAGCTGTGCCATTTGTAGCTCCTTGCTGTATTACTATTTTCCCTACATAAATTGCATGAGATGTAATAGACGATGGGATCACAGGCAAAGGTTCAGCTAAAGCATCAACCTGTTTTACATATGTATTTCCATGAACATAGTAAACTTCGTTGTCTGAGCCAATATCCCTGAAGAAATATTTAGACACCCATTGATTATTGCCTAGTGTCTGTCTGTTAGTACCATCTGAGTAATAAGTAGCATCATAGGATGTAACCTCATTCATCGACCAAACTCCGGCAGTGCAATAATATTCAAATAATTTCCCTTGACTTCCTGCAATATTTATAGATAGATCCCATTTTTGGACACCAAACCATGCAATACCTGCGCTAATCGTGGATATTCTCGTAGGTGAGGTTGATAATACAAGCCCAGACTCCCTTTCAAATCCAATAACCCTAAGATCTTTTAAATGTTGTTTATTTGCCAATAATGTTCCATATTCATTATATTCTTCAAAATGAAGTATTGTACCATATCTTACAATACGAACTACAGGAGACAAAGTAAAATCAGTTAAAAACACATTTTGATCTGTTGTAATTCCGTATTTAGGTTGACCATCATTATAATCTAAGTATAAATAATTAACGGCATTATCAGTAGGTGTCAGTGTAGTGTCAGCAATAACGACAAATGTTTTATTTCTTCCACCACCAGAAGCAAGAGTGTTTACAGTTATTATTGCTGTATCTGAAATTGATACACGTCCATCTATCTCTTTTGTAATTTCAGGAAGAGATATAACGCCTATTTCAGCCGATTCAGCGGCAAATCTCCACAATGCAGCTAATTCTATTGACCTTGCATTATCAAGTGCTGTTTTATCGAGATAATCATAACTAATAGGGGCTAAATAATCAGCATCACCATTAATAGGTGATTCATACATAACCCCAACTCTGTTTATTTGAGGGCTAATACCTCTTTTAAACACATCCCAAACAGTAACACTTTGGTACGCACTATCAATTACTACATATTTATTTCCGGCATAATCTTGAAAATAATTACCATAATCCATCGTCGCAGCACCCGCATCATTCCAATCTAACGGCATAACATCGAATTTGTATGTACTGTCAGTAATCATTTCTACGTTACTTACGTATGTTTTCCATGATATTCTTGGCAATAAGTCCACTTGAGCATATGAAATTACGCATAAAAACATGGATATAATCAAGGTTAATTTTCTCATACTATTGTATTTTATTCGAATAAAATATAAATTTTAAGGGGCAATGGAGTTGTCGCTAAACTGTTTATAGTTAAAACATTTGCTGTTCCTGTTTCATAACCTGAATAAGCACCGGCAAACGGTCGAAGCAACTGTTCTTTAGTGCCTGAAACGGTAAATACATTAACGTTTGCAACCCTTCTGCCTGTTCCATGAGTAACTACAATGTCTATTTGATTATCTGCTGCTACCAAATTCCATCCGGTAGGATAATCAACTCCTTCTACCGCCCCGTTTATTCTTCCTTGCACGGTAGTATTATATGGTAAAGCTATTGAGAATACATTTTGTGTCAACCCATTTAATTGACCTAAAGTAACAGGTTCTGTATTTGTCGTTGCAGGTAATAATCCTGCGATTCTATTATTATTCATCTGAATAGAGTCCCTTACTTGTATAATTCCGCTCCCTCCTAAATAAACATTTCCAAAAGTAGTATTTGTTCCTCCTCCTGTCAGATATAAATCTCCACCTCCACTGCCCATATAATTATCGCCTGCTTTTATAATAAGGTCATCAGCAGGTGTTCCGCTTGGGGCAGAAACGACACTTATTGTTCTGTCTCCACCATAATTAAGGCTAAAATTATTCCACCGAAGTAGCGTTGATCTATAATTAGATCCACCCCTGTAATCATTTAATTGTCCGGTAGAAGGAGTAAACGTTAAACTATCTGTCCCTATTCCCGTGAAATCCTGATTTATCCATTTACCACTTACCCTCCTAAGCATTTGTCCGTCAGTGGAATTATAAATCAAAAAAGTGTCGTTATTTATAATTAATAAACTGTCAGTAGTTATCGACTGAGTAGCCCTAATATATTTATCTTTTTTCTGAGCATTGACAGTAATTGTCAAAAACACCAATATTAAAATAAGAAAATTTTTCATATCATTTATTTTTATACATAAAACCATTCTACAATTACCCCATTTAAACTTTCTGAATCATCAATAACTATTATGATTCCAGTATTTGTTACTTGTTCGTGCTTAATAAGAACATCGTAATAACGTTCATCAGATCCCTCTGTTGTTATGCGATATACTTTATGAAAACCCACTGGTCTTGCTGCAAAAGCAGTCCCAAACGTTACTGTAATAGTGCTTGACGGAGGGTTCGTTATCCTTGAATTCTCTTGATGTGTAGATAATTGCGAAGCACCTCCGGTGAGAACCATTTTCTTTGACCTCGACCATGTTGGATGGTCTACTATAATTAAAAGTTCAGCAGGATCAATATATCCCTCTTCCCCGACTTCTTTTTGAACGTATGTTTCTAGTTCATATATTCTTGATTGGTCGAATGTACTCATATCTTTAATATATCATTTGTTTCTACTATTATATACCACTCACCGTATCTGTATTTTAAATCTACAATTGTTACCCCCCTCCTATAATCATAGGTTTTTGATCTTGGCATTCCTATTCCTATGTTCGTATTAAAGTATTTATTCTTGTAAATTCCTTTTAATTCTATAGATTTAACTCCTTCCAAAGTCCATTTCGTATGGTCAAATGAAAGGGAAGTATTATCTAAATAACCTTCAGTCCAGGTACCTTCATATTTCCCAAATAACTTCAAAAGGTTTGAAAAAGAAATAATTCCATTTGGTATTTCTTTTCCGCTTTGTATGCCGTTAGCATAGTTTATATAATATTTTTCATCGTTACCAATGTCATAACAAAACAAAATTAAACCATTACTTATGTCATTTGGATTTTCAATACAATACCTAATATCTGTCGTTAATAGTTTTGTTGTTTTAGCATTTCTTAAATCTGCTCGCCTACGATTTGATACAATTTTGTCAAACTCAAATGTAGATGTAACAAAGTCTTTATAACCGGCATTTATCATTTTATAATCAATAAGAGCAAACATATCATTTTTAAGATATTTCCACACCTCATAACCTTCAGCCTTTCCCGTAATATCAACTACGCTTTGTGTCAAATCTTCGTATGATAAATGTTCAATATGTAGATTTTTATTTTCATCAACGAAATAATATGTGCATGGGAATAATATAGTTATATCTTCCATCAACTCGTTAAAACTAATAAGTAGTTTTGAGTCATCATCATCCTCTTTTTTTTCTGTCTTTAAACTATATGTATGCAAAGCAGTGACCCTATTTAAAAAATTTTCTTGTAGGGTATAGTAATTTACTCCATTAGCTATTTGAGGATATTTTGATAGCAAAATAGCCGTAGCACTATCATTCGGAATGTCATTCCATAAAAATGTAGAATAAACCTCTTTACCCTGAAGTGATGGGTGAGTATTGTTAAACACCTTTTTAATAATTTCCTTTAAGTCTACTGTGTTTGAGAATGTTATCCTATCTTCATTTGTTGGATACTCTCTTATTGCTGTAATTTTATTGGCATATAATCCGTTAGCACCTCGATATGCATTTTGTGTTACTTTCAGACTCCAAGGATATTCTACATCTCCACCATAGGGTTTTCTGACCCATAGCATTGATTCAGAGCCAGATGGCATAATTGTTTTTTTCCAGTTTCCATCTTCTGATGGCGGTTTCCAATCTCCCTCTGTTCCAATCTCTGATATTTCATCTTCTTCAGTATATTTAGATGAACTTAATACTTCTTCCCTGGCGAACCATACTTCAAGTATTAAAAATTTGTATCCTCCGAATGGCCAAAACCTATATTCATAACCCTCTTTTTCATAAATACGAAGCTCACATAATTCTCCTTGGTAGAATGGATGATTTGGGGCGTTCATTGCTGAAATAATTGCCTCTAAATTCCAAGTAGTTCCTCCTTGTGTCTTTCCTTCAAATCCTGTTGAAATATCACCTAATCTGGTTATGTTAGGAGCATTTGTTTCAGAATCAAAATACCAATGCAGAATATCGCTGCCTCCATCTATTACTTCTTCTACAATGCTTTTATCAACCCTTGCAACCCCCGTGTTATAATAATAATATTCTGCCGTATTTCTTATTTGATCTAATGGTTTTTTTATAAAGTCTTTAGGTAGGTCAACAATTATTGATTTATATACGGTATCTGAGGCTGTTATAGTTATATTTGATATAATTAAGTCTGAAATATACATTAACCCAAGTGATTCAGATATATTGCTTGGAACTTTATTAAAAAAATATACTCTCAGTGTTCCGCTTATTTCAGGAGCTTTAAAAATTTTATTAAAATATGAATATTTATCTATGCTATCATTGGGTAATGGTAGTTTATTTGTTTCATAAATAACCACGTTTAAATTATCAGACCATCCTCCGTAATTATTCGCATATTTAGTTGTTACTCCGTCCGTAATCGTCATCATAAATCCAAGTGGAGTTAACGATATGTCTGTATTTATTATCTCCATGAGTTGATAAAAAAAAGACACATATATTTGATTTTGACCGTTTACGTTCAAAATGTCTTGATATATAACACAGTTTGCAGGAGTCCAGATGGGCGATGTCCCTATTACTATTGGATATGCTGCCCTTAATACAGCAGCATTGCTCCCCAATAAATTCATTACATTTGGTTCTATGTATGATGGATACCCAGATTCATGTTCCCATAAATCAGGAGAACCGTCTTCTTTGACCATATCAAAATCACCATTTTTAAGAAGATTTTTTGTTGCAGCAACATCTATCTTTGTATCAGCATATTCAAGTAGGTCGGTGTATTGGTCATAAATTTCTGGACTTATTTTAATGAATTTTTTCGTAGTAGCATCTGGTTCACAGTCAATTATTCCAAAATAACCTTCAGTGATGTCTGCGTCGTCCCCTACATGCTTAATAAACATGTATTCCGTCGGGGATTTTGTCATTATTTCCGTGTAAAGTTTATTTTTATTTGTAGCATCTGTTCGATATTGATATGGCTTATCTTTGACAATTACTTGTCCCCATTTCTTGCGATAAACAGGAGTATCTTCGATAGGTACTTCTTCAATCGGGTCAATCTCTTCTACTTCTACTTCAAAATAAGTTCCATTTAACCCGAATTTGATATATACCTTTTCACTCATTTATATTGTATTTATAGGCGTTAATATGTCATTATTTGCTACAAATTTAAACCTAATATTAACTATATCAAAATCTCCTGATGCACTTTCTAATTCAGTTGTCACATCACCTACGTCGTAGAATGTATCTCCTCCGTAATAAACCTCTAAAGATCCATTTACAAGGAGTGTCCGAAGTGATAATAAAAACTTGTAAATATATTCCCTCGCCTCAAGTATGAATTCTCTATACATAGATATACCTGTATAGTATGGCTTTATTTCTCCATCTTCTTCATTGGCATCTTCTTCATTTTGCATTTCAATTCCATTGTACCCAAATAGCCTTATATAACATTCATAGGCAGTATTTGTCGTATCAACTTCATATTCCTGCTTTCTACCGATAGAAAAGTCAGAACATGTAACCTTAACTCCAAACAATCCGGTTACATCATCTTTTAAAAGAAAAGCATCGGTATAGAATGTTTCAGAACCGCAAACTATTTTATAGTAATAGTATGCTTCGTCTTTTTTTTCTACAGTTTCTCCTGCATATTTAATCCTTATATAAGTTCCATAATCAGTAACGGTATTAGTTAATGATGCTGCAATGGTAGCATTGTCTGAATACCTCACAAGGCTAATTATTGCCGTGGAGGCATTAGTTTGTACAAATAATGTTATAGGAGGCAATTGAGTTGATTTAAAACTGACAATTATAGCCTCATTCTGTGTGTTTTTTACCTCTATTTTATCAAGACTATCATAAGCCCCAAACATTCCAAATTGAGCTTTTATCATTATACCCTTATTTTAGATTTAATACCATTCCTGTAAATAATCTTATAATCACTCATATAGTTTGTTTCGCCTTTTTTCCTTGTGTTTCTTTCTATATTGCGTAAATATCCATTTGTCCCGGTCATGTCAAGAATTTCTGATTGTTGATTCATTGCATACTTAGCAAGTAACCGTTGCGTCTCATCATGTGGAATAAATTCTCCGGCAGGGAAATAAGATATTGTCTCTTCCTTTGGAGTAAGGAACGCCCGTTTTTTCTTATCAATAAACAATTCTTGTCCCTCTTCAGATACTTTTGCCGTACCTCCTTTGTGTTGACCACCTTCAACGTATGCAGGGATCGGTTCTGCTGCGATGGCTGCCAATGAAATCCCTCCGGCAATTAATCCTGCAATAGCCATTGGATCTGCGGCTAAAGCTTTTGGCGTTAGTTCAAGCATTGTCATTAAAACATTAAACCCAGACTGTAATTTTTGAGCATTAGCTTGTTTCTTCTTTATTTCGACTTGTTTTTTCTCATATTTCTTTTCAGCCATTATCTTTGCTTCAACGCTTGCCCCAGCATAAGTAGACTCCATTTCGTATGCTTTTTTAGCAGCTTGCAATTGTTTCTCATATAAATTATTAATAAAGTCAAACAATGCATTATAAATTTCAGAAACTGCATTTAACCAATCGACTAATTCTGCTGTTTGGTCGTCGTTAGCTTCTTTTGAATGCTCTATAAGCAAATCCTTATATCGGCTTTTTAGTTCCAACAATCTTTCTTCTTCTTCCTTTTTAGCTTCATACGTTAAGTTGCTTGATTCTATGGATTTTTCTGATGCTAGAATTAAATTTTCAAGTTCATTCTCTGCTAATTCACGCTGCAATGCCTCAATTTTACGGTTATTAAGTTTTCTGACATTTATCTGAGCCAAAGCTGTCTCTTTTGAAGCTAATATCGCTTCTTGTGCAAGTCTATCATTTTCTTTCAATGTAATATCTGACAATATCTTGGCCTTTTCTTGTGCTATCTTTTTATCAGATTCTGCTTGTCTAATTTGCTCATCCGTTGCCTCATTATTCATTTCTTTAGTAAAATCAAGCTGTTCATTGGCTATTTCATTCAAGGTTACAGCCGTAGCTCGTTTTATGTTTTCAATTTTTACTGCATCCCCTTTGGCTGCTTCAATTTCTTCGTTGGAAATAACTTTTATTAGGTCTATAATTTTTTTATTTAACTCTTGTCTTACTACTATTAATTTTACAGCTTGTTCTGCCTCAAATGCCGCTATTTTATTGTTTTTTTCAGATTCAAGTAGTTTTTCATCAGCATTTGTCTTTTCAACAAATTTAAGCCATTCGTTCTTCTGCATCATCTGAAACTTAATGACATCTTCAGCATTTTTTAGTTTAAGTAACGCAAGCCGATTATCATTAAGTTCTTCTTCCTTAGTTTGTCTCCCACCTTTCGTTGGTTCTTCATCTTCCCCAACCATTTGTTTATATAACTCCCGTTGTTTTATAATATTTTTCATTGCGGCTCCCTGGTCTTCTAAGGATTTCTGAATTTTTTTATCTGTTTTATTAAGTTGTATGGTTTTTATTGCAAGAAGAGCTATATATTGCGGAGATCCTGCTTTTATCAAGTTACGTATTGCTGTAACTTGTTCTCTTAATGCATCAGACTTAGCTCTTAATAATTTTTCCTCCTCTTTTAAATCAACAAGTCTTTGTTCTTCATCTACTATTGCTTTATATGCTTCTTCACTTACGGATAACGCATCAAGTTCTTTTCTTATGTCTTTATACGCTACTGAAAGTTGGTCTAATGTTAATGTCTCTGCACTTATGTTTTTAAAATGGTTTGGATATAGTTTAATAAGCTCTTTTTTAGCAGCTAATTGTTCCGCTATTGGCTTTTTACTATCAAGAATAGTTTTATTTAATAGTTCAAGTTTAGCTTTTTCTTCAACGGCAGATTTTGTAGCATTTATTTGTGTTTTATGTAATGCTTCTTGAACATATTTGTTTGAATCAAGAGCTTTCTCCAATTTAAATAATGATTTAACAAAAGCTGTTATTTCCTTATTAAAAAGCATAAAGGCAGTTATAGCTAATACAATAAAAGATTGAACGGAGAATATACTTTTACCAACTTGCTTCCATACAGGAACACTCTGTTTCCCTGCTGCATTTAATTCCATCGTTGCTAATTTTGCCGCCTTTATCTCATCAATAAGATATGGAAAGTTGTTCGATATAGCTGCAATAAACATTTGAGGGCCATAAGCCAATGATGGTAATTCTCGAATTAATTGCGTCGTTTGAAATGCAATTCCATTAAATTCATGCTTTACTTTTTTGCTCCCTGAAACAACTCCACCTTGAGACATAGCATATTCTACCATTGCTTGCTTGTTGTTCTGTACGGTCAAGAATAATTCTTTATATCGCTTGGCTTGCTCTGGAATAAGAACATTAAGCTTGTTCATTTCTGCTTGCAAAATTTTATTCTCAACAGTTAACTGTGCTATAGATCCTTTTTCTAAACTATTAGATTGTATTAATAGTTTTTTATTTGCAATTGCCTGTTTTTCTTCTAATAACCTAGCCTTTTCTTGTGCCAATTGTTCTTTTCTTAGCCTTATTTCTTCTTTTAATGCTTGCTTTTTGGCTAATGCCTTTTCCTTTTCTATCCTTATTTCCTCCGTGTTTTCCTTTTTTAATTCCTGTAACCTTTTAACTTGTTTTACATATTCTTCATCTTGTCTTTTTATTCGCTTTGCTTCTTCTTTTTCTACTAAGGCTAGTATTCTGGCGTGTTCTTTCTCTACGGCAGTTAAATTTTTCCTAGTTTCCCCATATCTCACTGCCCCACTAACGGCTTCATTATATGTTGTTCCTCCAAGAGATGATCCCAATTTTTTAGACGAATCAATAACTTCTTTTATTGATGTTTTTAGTCCTTTTAATAATTCATTGATTTCCTTAATGTCACTGTTTACTCCATTGACATCAATTATACTGCCTTTACCAATTACATCGCTCATCTCTTTTTCTCCTTTATTGCTTCTGTTTCAGCCCTGTGCTTCTCTTTCATGGAACTAAGAATTCCAACCCATCTTGAAAGTGTTAATTCATTTATTCTTAACTGATAGCCTAATTGTAATTCAACTATTGCTATCATTTTTTCAAAACTTGCAGACTCTTTTTTATTCTCTTTCTGATGCTTTGCATCCATTAAATTAATAGTCGTTTTTTTCCTGTTTATAGCCGCTTTAATAGATTTTATACTGTCGGTAGGAAAACCCATTTCTTCCAATACTGCAATTCCTTCTTCGTCTCCTAATCCTATTAATTTAATGGATGCCTCGGCTCTTAGTATCTCATTCTCAATTCTGATTTTTTCGTTTATATAGTTGATAAATTCAGTCCAACTATTTTTATTCACATTTGAATAATAGTAATCTAAAAGGTCATTCCAAATCTCATTCAGATTCAGATATTTTAACTTTAGCTTCTTTGCCTTGGGCTTTCTTAATAGGCTTAGATTGCCCGTCTCCATTATCTTGAAAAACGTCTCCATCTTCAACTTCTGGGGTGTATTGTACAACTTCGACTCCTCTTTTTTTCGCCTTGATGGAGCTAAATAAGTAGATATTAATGCCTTTCCAAACAGCCTCATAAATCCTTTGACATTCCTTTGTTTTCTGGGCTTCAATTTTTGCAAGGATGCGAACATGTTCAATGTCTTTAAATTTTTCATTTATTTTCATAATACAAGATATTAAATTTTTGCTATAATTGCTTTAACTAATTTCACTCTCCATTCCCCTATTTTTTGATTCAAATTATCTGGCTGTAGTTTGAATATGTTTTTACTATATACCCCCTCTAATTTCCCTTCTTTTTCCTTATCGTCTGACCCTATTTTAATGCCGCTTTTATTTACTTTAGCATACATTTTTGATTGGAACTTACCTGTTTTATAAAGATCTGCATTAGGTGTAGCATGATAAGTTGGCCTGGTTTGTTTCCATTTGAGGTATTTTTCAGAGTATTTTCCTGTTACTTGACCTGTAGATAATTCTCCATCCCTTAATTGTTCTTTATTTAAGTCTACTATTTCACTAGCAGATTTTTCTATTATTGGCAGTAGTAACCCCCAAACATCTATGCTTTTCAGCTTATTTTGCATTTCAGTTATTGTTGCCATATCCAATATTTTAATAAAAAAAGAAAGGGCAGGCAAACGCCCGCCCAATTCCGTGAAGGTATATTAAGACGCAATGGTTACGGTAGCACTTCCAGTCGAGATTATCAAGTAATCTCCAAATTCAGAAACCATAGAAGCTGGTGGTACAAGATCTATTGTTCCTGTAGCAAATGCGGCTGAAGAGGCAAAGGTATAAGTCCCATCGTTATTATCAGTCATTGAAGTTGCAGCGCCAGTAAGGCTAACCGCAAAATCTGACTGTAAAATGCCAACAACAGCTACTTTGGAAATAGTTCCATCAGAAGCTAATCCAGAAGAGCTATAAACACGAACAACAACAGAGCTTGATGTTGGAGTCCCAACTACTTCAAGTGTTACATCTGTTAATGGTTCTAATGCCAATGGACTCCAACTCATAGGGATAAAAGAACCATATACGTTCCATTCACGTTCGTCGTTATAGTCAACTTCAACCTTTGATAATGAAGGAGTACCTGCGGATGCATCAACAAACGACATTTTGAGCGGATTAATCATGGCTATGGATAATCCCTTGATTTTACCCGATTCAACTGTTCCCATTAGGTTGCTATCTTCATCTATGAGAAATGCCCTTAACGCTGCATTTCTGAATGATTGAAGCTTTTTATGAACATCAAATGGAACATTCCAAGAGTAAGTAAACCTGTATTCCCCTGAACGAGTAAACGTTCTCCTTTGAGTGTCACTCTCGTTGTAGGTAGGTTCTAGTGAGTTATCTTCGTAGGTATTAAGATTCGGCATCGGGAATACCTGACCAGCCTTAATGCCTGCAACCCAATTGGCTTTTACCGCAGCGTCTTCTGCATCATCAAACGAAAAGTCAGAAGTAGTGAATATCACTCCTTTTAAAGCCTTAAACGGGTTATTTATTTTGCAACCACCACGCCCCAAATTTGCTAAGTTTGAAACATCTGTCGTAGTTACACAAAGTCGTCTAACTGTCATTTTATAAGTATTTTAAATTGTTTTCAATCTGTAATTTAATACTTCACACACATCATTAGTATAAGTAACTCCAAATGTTATTGCAAAGTTTACCCAAGGATGCATATCTCTGAATTTAATTCTTTCTGTATCCATTCCTTCAAAAACATCTTCAAAAGAAGTAATGATTTCTCCCTCTCTATCTGATAGTATTCTAGGAGTAATTGCCCGTAATACCATCATAATAGATTCTTCATCCATCCGTTCTTCTCTTTTATATATTTCATCAAGATTTAAAGAGCAAATAAGCTTGATTTTTGTATTTATAAAGGTCAGCCCGTCTCTGTTTTCAGAAGCTATAAATCCAAATGTAGCACTATATTTATCATCTATAAACACTTCTTTGTATTCTCCTGAGTAATCGTATGCTTCTGCTATTTTAATATTATCCCTATTATTAACGAACAACTTACCGTGAATGGCAGTATTTGGCCAACCTATTAACTCCAGTGCTTCCTGAAATTTGTAGATTTGCTTTTCTATGCCTACAGGGTGTTCTTTAGCAAATATCATCTTAGTGTTACTTTAGATATTCTTGGTTTATAAAACAATGCTCCCTTAATGTTATTTATTTCATTTGCTAACTTAGTCTGAACCCCGTCTATTTTTAAATCAGGATTGCCTAATAATTGGAAATCTACATCTTCAACAGATGCTATAGCTAATCTTTGTGTGGAATTACTTCGATTACTATACTTTATTTTAAGCAAAACAATCTCGTGCATTTGATGCTGAATTGCTTGCCAAAACATACTTTTGTTATTAATCACTAAATCCGTATAGTCATTGAATATGCTGACTCCGATATTAAGTCCAAAAGTTTCCGAAATTAAATCCACTGTATCAACATCAATAGTAGTGCCTGAGATATCCCCATTCATTTTCATTGTCTCAATGTCGAAATAAGGAGAATAAACACCAACATTGGAGCTTGCTTTGTCTTTTTTATAAGCACTTACCGAACCTAATACACTATCATAATATCCAAGATAGAATAACCCTCCCTTATACGCAGAATCATCTGCAATAATCCAATCAAGTGCTACTATAGTAGACTGACCTGCCACAGTAGTAACTTCTTTATATTCTATTGGAGTATTCGGCATATTTGAGTTAAATAAATAAAGATTAAAAGTACATGTACCATCAAAACTTAATTCAACCCAAGGTATTTTAATCGTGTGATCTTTAAGAACTGGGGTTATTTTAAAACCGACGAACTTGTTATATTTAGGAACGGTATTTTTAAAAGATTTTTCCTGCGGATAAAGATTAACTGATAATACAAAATCATGTTTCCCTTCAAATACCTTATTGACAGCCTGCAATACGGCCTGTTGTCTCATGGTAACTAAAAGGTTATCAATGTCTTCGTCGCTTAATGTCTTGTCATTTTGTATATTCTTAATGATTTCAACGTCAATTAACGGAGATATATCTTGAAAATACAATCCTGAATTTGACTTTTTATTGTCAAGAGATAGGCTTTCTCCTCGAAAACCTATCTCATTCGACATTAGTAATGTTATTTTATCCGCACGAACCATCTTATTTCCATATTCTGGTTTTCACAAAATCTACGGTTGCACTATCTCCATCAATCACGTATTGCAGATACTGATACTTTTGAAGAGTGGTATGTTGTGTAAACGCAATAGTCGTATCGGCAGTAGTACCTTTCCAGACAACGGCAGAACCGATATTCGCATAAGAATCAGAGTCCCACAACTTACCTTTCAACTGAACCGAAGCACCTTTTGTTACCGCAGTAGACTTCAATTTCACAACCCCATCATAGTAGAACTTGTCGATGGTTTTAAAATTGATCGAGTAGGTCAAAAGTGTATCCGTTCCTAATAGGGCAAGGTCTCCATTATAGAGATCCGCATAACTAGGAGAAACCACGCTTTTATTCACCGTGTGTTGCGAGTAGCCAACTGTGGCCAAAGCAACAAATACTAAAATTACGATAAACTTTTTCATATTATTAAGATTGAGTTCCTGATGCGCCAATTCCAAAACCATAAATAACAGAATCAGTTTTACCTGACCATATCCCAGTAGCCCTTGCAGCACTTAATGGTGCTTGTACAAATGCAACATCAAGAGAAACCTCGATTTCCAGTTGAATATCTTGGGTAGAACCTCCTGCTAAGCTTTTGTCTGCACGAGCAGAGTATGCTGAAATAGCAAAATCCAAATTGTACGATACGTCGCCTTTATTATCATATACTGGAACTTGTAATGAACCAAAATCACCAACATTTGAGTTCATTGCTTTTTCTGGATCAATCGGTTTACGGTTTTTTACCGGAATCCAAGGCACAATACCACATTGCCCCATTGAGAATGCAATAGCTGCTCCTTCTCTGGATGCATCAATCTCGTAAGAGGTGTTTGCCACCCTCATGCCGTTCAACATGGGGGCAAGGTTAACCGCATTACCAGAACCTTGCGCTGTTTGGAACAAGTATTGCTGGAAGGCTAAACTGTCGGCAATAACCATAATATCGTTGCGATAAAGATTGTTAGCCATCGAAGTTTTGATACCTTGGAAAAAAGAATCTTTCTGCAACTTATCCACTATCATCTGATAGTTTACGTCATCCCATGTTCCACCAAGAATACGTCCTTGGTTTATTTGGGTATATTCAGCTTTCAGTTTAGCCAATAAGTTGGCTTCGTGACGCTCCAATAAGTAAAGGATGCATGAACGAAGGTCTGCATTGTATTGTTCCTGGAAAGAAAATACGTTGTTAAGGCCACGATCCATGTTAATACCGAATGTTTCAGTATAAGTTTGCCAAGTAACGCTAACTTCTTTGCTGTCGCCTGAATCACCTGTGTGATTGTGTGCACGAGACGTACCAGAACCTTTAGCCTTTCTAATAGGTAAATATGCTTTTGGGGTTTGTGATTCGATCTTACGTACCACCGACAAAACTGGGTTTGTCATTTCCCCATTCATCATAGTAGATAACACGGCTGTGTCTGGCAAACGCCATTCACCGGCTTGCATAGAAGCTAAGAATTTAGCCTGTGCATCTACAAGTAACGAAGGATTATAAATACTCATCTTACTTTAAATTTAGTTTAACAATCATTTTTACTTTTAGGCACGGCCCAATATCTTTACAGCACTGCTGTTATTTTTTCGTGTATTCAGTATAACGTTTGAGACCTTCTTGCGACATCGGATCAATACCTTCATCTTTTAGCTTTTTAAATGCTGCCTCAGAAGTTAATCCTAGAGCATTGTTTCGCTTTATAATTTGTTGTCTTCCACCGTCGACATTATTTACAAGACCCGCCTTTTCGAAAAATACTTTAAGAGTGTCTTCTAAAGTCAATGGTCTCGATGCTCCGTCTATGTACATCTTACCCGTCTTCCGGTCTCTGTACACAGTATTCCCATCTTCGTCTTTGTCTGCAACAACACCTGCCTTTACCAAGGTAAGGGCATATTCGGTTTGTATTTGAACCGACTTAGGAATAGAAGCCATTATCATTGTGTTTTCTGCTTCCTCCTCCATTCGCTTGATTTTTTCATCAAGGGTCAATGCCAACTGTTCCTTTTCTGATAAAACAGACTCATATGTTTGTGTCATACTTTCATATTTAGTCTTCCAATCTAAGGCGCTTTGCATTGCACGTTCAAGCTCCTCTGTGGGCTTAGGGTTCTTGTATTGCTCTTCTAACTGTGCCTTAATAGCATCCTTAATTTTTGCTGCCACTAACTCTGGTTTTTTCTCCCCTTCATTAAGTGTAACACCTGCAATTTTTGCAATTTCTTTTACCCCTATTTCAATGCCTGCACCTCTAATCTCATTTAGTTTAGCTGTATAATCATCTGGGTCGATCAATTTTCTACCCCCAAGATTAAGGTCAAACTTTACCTCATTCTCTCCGAATACTTGATTCATCTTTTCAAGAACGTCTTCACCGAAAACGGTCTTGATTACTGTTGCATCTTGTTCGTGTAGCATATTATTTTTCTCTAATTGACTCAATTAGTTTTTCGCGCCCCATCACTTGATAACTCTTAATACCGAGTTCTTTTGCTTTTGATTTTAATTCATCATCAGTCATCAACTCTAAGTCGTTAGGCAATTCATCAACTTTAGCTGCTTTTTTCTCGTTTACTTTTTTTTCTTCTTTAAGCACATAAATTTTACCATCTGGAGTAACCTTAGATGGAACATCGTTACCGTCTTTATCTTTAATGAACCCGCAAAGTTCGGCAACATCAGATTCTGTTAATCGGCACTCCCTGTCAAACCCAAGTTTTGGATCGTAAGAAGGATTACCATTTTCATCAAGTTTGATTTTCCCATTGGAATAATCTTTGGCTGCAAAATACCTAACGTAGGTCTTCTTGTAATCTTCCATTTTTAACTGTTTTTTCGTTTATAAAATTTCTATAGTCTTCGATTACTTCAGATACACTCATTTTAATAATCTGATCTACAGAACGTGAATGTTTATAGTCGTTTAAAAATAATTTCCTATTTATAGCATCGGGTATCCCTGTTTTTAATACTTCATCCAAGCCATTGTGTGGTAGAGGGTCTAATGCCGACAACCTGCCATAATAAGCCAACATTGTTTCGTTGTCTTTATATTCCGTTTCAAGCCACTTTGTACTTACTATATCCAACATCCATAGGTTTTCACCATATTGGTTTATCTCATTATATGTCTTTAATAGCTGGCTTGTTGTTTCTAATAAGTAATTCCTTCCATAATGTATTTCTGCTCCTTTAAATGTCTCTGGCATATATGATTGTCCGAGCATTTTACATAGCTCAGCGTGAATAAATTCTATAGAATCGGAATACTCATTAAGTTTATTGGTTACTGGTTGTACGTCAAGCCATCTGCCAGTCGCTGTTGCATATTGGTTTCCATCTATTTTTCCATACTCCATCGAACTTCCCCAATGTGAATTAATTATAGTATCTATTGTACGGTCAATGGATGCAACCATTAACTCCCACGGTTCTGTAGGTAGTGTAATATATCCCGCCGGTTCTCTTAATTGAGAAGATTGGTCATCTGCAACTCTAATTAAATATGTGTCGGTAGGGTCTTTCCTCTTACGGCTACCATCTCCTCCACATACGGGACAAGTAATATCCTCTCCGTGAACTCCATCTCCATTTTTTTTGCTCATTATTACACCCATGCCGTGGCACGTAGGGCAATCATCGACAATAGCCCAAGGTACAGGAAAATTATGGAATTTCTCTACTATGTTTAGAACCGAATTATCATCCATTACCTTCCTTAACAGTTCTATCTGATTATCTATAATCGACATTTTCCACCCATTAATAGGGTTCTCAATATCGGAACACAAAATAGCAGGCACTCTTTTTTGGTTATGGGGAATTCTTGATACCTCTGTAAACTTTTTGTCCCTTACTATATATTCATAAACATTAACCTCGTCAACAGCCGTGAACCTTTCGTATTTCTTGGCAATTTTATTAGGTAATCCTTCGATAAATGGATGCAATTTGCCTTCTTCATCGGAAACACCAGTTTCATAAGGTTCAAAGACTATCCAGTTTAAATATATACCCGATTGTTCATAATTCCGAATAGATTTAATACTTACATAGTCTAACTTATAAGATTCTCCCGCTTTTATTACTTGAATTATCCCGTTAGGGTCAGTTATAAATTTATCGAATACTATTCTGCTCATATACATTGGGAGTGAATAGCCATTATATACGTCAGACAAATAAGCCCTCAAATCTTCCTTTCCTTCGCTGTTTATTGTATTATAATCAAACGTACCTCCTTTGGCTGAGAATATATTCTTTGCCGGTGCTAAAAGCCTGGCAGTAGTATGTTTATTGCTATAAGCGAATAGGTCTCTTGCTTCCTTTTGAAAATCGTTTTCGTAATGGTTTATTTTTGATAATGCTGAACTTAACCCGATGCCATGTACGTGTAACAACATTGTGTCGTTATACTCCCTCGCCCATTTTATTCTGGGGTCTGGCTTGTTGTATTTAAGTTCAATGTCAGTTATCATTATAAGATATTAAAGTAAAAATAGTCATTTATACTTTCATTTTGCAATACAACAAAATTAAGGTTTTAAAAAACATGTTATATAACATATTGAAATAACATACAACTTATATATTTTTGGCGTACATTTGGCATATATTTAAACTTTGATAATTTCAATTTACTTCGAGTTGTAATATATGTTAGCTTTATTCTCGGAATAGTAACCTAGATTATGATAAAATATTTAGTTCTCTGAATAATTAATATTTAAATAAAAATGAAGATGAAAACAAACAAAGAAAAATCTAGTAAGTTCAAAAAAAGTATGCTTTTGTTAGATCCAGACGTGTACTCAGACCTATTAAAGATAATGCCTAGTTTTGGATACACTCAGTTCATGCCGTTCATTCGGTTTATTATACTTCAATTCATCAAAAATAACACAAAGCAAAACGGATAATGATTAGCACCATTGTTTTTCCATATACTTATGAGATTGCCTGTCAGCGATGTGGTTTTTAGCATTACCGATAACGTGCCGATTGTATAAAATGGCGGGGATTAGAAACCACGAACCTATCAACCGAGTATAAATTTTAATACGAGAACAGAATTATGAATACAGACGAAACCGCAATTAACTATACCACGTGTTATACACAGCCTTTATTCTCACGTGTTTGGGCAATGCCTAATAAATTAACATTTACAATAAAGCCGATAAAAGAATTGGTTGAAAAGTATGTTAAAGAAAACCAAGTTGTAATTGACCCTTTTGCAAACGAAAGTAAATACGGGACAATTAGAAATGATTTGAACCCTGAATTTGATACACATTACCATTTAGATGCACTTTCTTTTTTGAAATTAATGGAAAGTAATAGTGCAGATGTAGTGCTTTACGACCCGCCTTACTCGATAACACAAGCAGCACAATGCTATAAGGATTATGGAAAAGATAAGTTAGAGCAAAATGTCGCAAATATGGGCTATTGGGGTAATTGCAAAAATGAAGTTGCAAGAATATTGGAACCTAATGGCATTGTCATAATTTGCGGGTGGAATACAAACGGTGTAGGATTAAAGAGAGGTTTTCAAATGCTCGAAATTCTGGCAGTTCCTCATGGTGGGTCAAAAAACGACACTCTTTGCACGGTTGAAAGAAAACTACCAACGCTGTTTTAATATTGCTGGTAACAAAGCGATAAACACAAATGCTATATTGAATTAATAATTAATTGCTTACGAAATGAAAAATACTGAAAAATATAAATACATGGATAAAAAAGCAGTTGAAAGACAAGCAAAGCATCTTATTCAAAACTGTTCTGATAAGGATTTGTGCATTCACAGAATTAACAAATTTTTGATATTTAAATTTTATTCATTTGAAGTTGTCAACTCCGAAAAACTAACAATAGAATGTTTTGAAACAGAGCAGGAAGCATTGGATTTCTGTCTTGATAGATTTTCAGGGTCGAAAATACCTTCACAAACGTCTTTTTTAAATGCCCTATAATGTGATAATATGAAATGGCTTGGATTAGGAGCTACCACCTTATCACACTCCACAAAACTAATAGGTAGCAAGCTGGCTAATAAACCCACTAACACCCAGCTATTTTATATTATGTGTTAGCGGTATTTATTTATGTTCAAACTATTAAAAAAAAGAAAAACAAAGCTATTTAACGG
>JAGVVH010000508.1 GCA_019135895.1 Bacteroidota bacterium
TCAATACCTTCTCGCCTGCGGTGAATTGGCAGCGTGGACCATGGTTTTACCCGGGATGACTGGTTATTAGGGCTCAGTTTGGATCAGCATGGGTGGCTCACTTTGGATCAGCATGGGTGGCTCACTTTGGATCAGCATAGGTGGCTCACTTTGGTCCGGAATCACCGGTACACTTTGGCCCGGAATAATCAGGATGATCATCCGGCGGAGGGCAGCAGCGGAGAACAGGAAAGACATGCTGTGTCAGCAGTTCCTTCACGGGTTAATCTATATACCGTATATCCCTTCCGTCAAGTATATAAATACTGGCTGATGATAAGAGGTTTAGCTGGTTATTTGGTTCACAAAGAAGTAATAGTCCACTATTGCCATTCAGGCGGTCATTGCTAAAACCGAGGTCAATATTCTTGCCTTTTGTTGGAAAAATGTAAAGTTCTGGTGCGAAAATGTCAGTTTTTTTTTCTATCATTGTTCAAAAGGTTGTTTTTGTTATAAGAACTTTTAATACAGCTATTTAAACTATATATAAAGAGCAAAAAGACCCTTTTTTGAGTATTTATGAATAATTAGGTCAGTTCAAGGAAACTACATGATGTCAAATATCGGCTCCTACCAAAAAAGATTACTTGATTTTGACTGGTCTATTGCTGAAAAAGAGCTGGAATATCATGATGGGGATATAATCAATATTGGTTGGTATTGTTCAGACAGAATCTGCTTTCAGGGGAAAGGTGATAAAATTGCTCTCTATTTCGAAAATTTCACGGGTAAAGAAAGAAAATACACCTTCAATGACATACGACTGGCAAGCAATACAATTGGAACCCTCCTGAGAAATCTTGAAATACAGAATGGAGACAGGATCTGTCTTTTTATGGACAGGGTACCTGAATTATACTTTTCATTTCTTGGAATTTTGAAAATCGGAGCAGTTGCACAACCATTATTCTCAGCATTTGGAGATGAATCATTGTATGTAAGATTGGAAGACGCACAGACTCGTGCCATCATTACACAAAGCAAATACTTGCCCAAAATCAGACGGATTCGGGATAAATTGCCCTTCCTTGAATATATCATTGTTCTTGATCACACTAAGACAAAAAATCTGGAGAATAGGGAGTATGCCTTTTATCTTGAAGAAATCCCTGCCGTAGAAAAGATGGAGATTTTCCCTACAAAATCAGAATCACCATCTGTTTTACATTATACATCTGGAACTACAGGACAACCAAAAGGTGTTCAGCATGTTCATTATTCACTCATTTCACAGTATCTGACAACAAAATGGGTGCTTGACCTTCAGGATGATGATATCTATTGGTGTACAGCAGATCCGGGGATCGAGAAATACAAGATTTCGATGTGGTATTCATCTCCTACAGCTATCAGGTCTTTGATGAAGGCGGGTAATGAATTAGTAATGAGTTATGATCTTTCAAGCCTTCGACATCTTGCCAGTATTGGAGAACCCCTGAATCCGGAAGCAGTTATTTGGTCTCAGAGAATATTTGGTAAGCCATTCCATGATACTTATTGGCAAACAGAAACCGGATCAATTATGATTTCTAATTTCCCTGGTATGAAGATAAAACCAGGGTCAATGGGCAAACCATTTCCCGGAATAACAGGAGTAATATTGGATCAGGAGAGATTTGAACCCATTGAGGAAGCAGGTAAAATTGGACTTATTGCTTTCAAACCTGGCTGGCCTGCAATGATGAGAGGCTATTGGAATAGTGAAGAGATATACAAGAAAAAGTTTGTTGGGAGGTGGTACTTATCAGGGGATAAAGGAACCATTGACAATGAAGGGTATTTCTGGTTCGTTGGCAGGGATGATGATATCATTAATACCGGTGGACACCTGGTTAGTCCTTTCGAGGTAGAATCAGCCCTCCTGGAACACCCTGCCGTTGGAGAATCAGCCGTGGTTTCAAAACCAGATGAAGTAAATATGGAGGTGGTTAAAGCTTTTATTACCCTGAAACCTGGATTTATATTCAATTCAGAATTGGAACTTGATATTATGAATTTCATAAGGAAGAAATTAAGCTCCCTTGCTATGCCACAGGAAATCGAATATATGGATAAACTTCCAAAGACAAGGAGTGGTAAGATAATGAGAAGACTACTTCATGCAAAGGAATGGGGAGAAGATACAGGAGATATTTCCTCTCTTGAAAACGATTAGTCATTTACAGGATACAAAAATCAAACTTAATACTGCTGGTATATGGAGAAGATGGATTTAGATGAAATGAAGGAACTCGTTCTCAATTATGTTAAGAATGAATATCTGGATGAGGAGGAATTAGATTTGGATTATGACACACCCTTGATATCAAGCGGTTATGTCGATTCCTTTTCAATGGTTTCCTTACTTGTTTTTTTAGAGAATAAATTCAAAATCAAGATACCGCCGAGCAAAGCGACACCTGAGGCTTTTGATAGTGTAAATCGAATTGTAGCTCTTGTAAATCAATATTATGTTTAACTATTAATAGCCGAAGGCGCTAAAATCTTAAACTGTTAAAATTTAAGATTCATCTCTCTTTTATAATAAGACATACCTTCTCGCCTGCGGTGAATTCTTAATAGGGGTAACCGCTGACTTCAATACCTTCTCGCCTGCGGTGAATTGGCAGCGTGGACCATGGTTTTACCCGGGATGACTGGTTATTAGGGCTCAGTTTGGATCAGCATGGGTGGCTCACTTTGGATCAGCGATCAGCATTGGTGGCTCAGTTTGGATCAGCATGGGTGGCTCACTTTGGATCAGCATGGGTGGCTCAGTTTGGATCAGCATGGGTGGCTCACTTTGGTCCGGAATCACCGGTACACTTTGGTCCAGAATAATCATCAGTTTGGCCCGGAATAATCAGGATGACCAGCCGGCGGAGGGCAGCAGCGGATAAAGCATTGCAGAATGGGAATTTAAAATCATATTTTGCCCGCAAGGCAGATAATCTTCCAAAAAGGTCATAAAGCATTGTATTACAGCACATAGCAAATATCAAATTTTTCTGCCATCACACACAATTTTCGCTCCGGAAACAAAGTTTTCAACAATAGTGAAGAAAAATGGAGAAAAGTGGAGGAAAGTGGGAAATTAATTCC
>JAGVVH010000482.1 GCA_019135895.1 Bacteroidota bacterium
TAAATGAATTGGGACGCTTGGTTTTGTTTTTATAGGCTTGGTTTTGTAGTTCTAGCCCTTTATTAAAGACCAGTCTACAACAGCCACAAACCTGATTGAAATATCTGATTTGGGCTCGGTTAGGTGATATCCTGGTCTTATAAGCCCTGAATATAATCATTAATGTGTCCTTATCAGATTATCTAAGAAGTCTCACACGAATCGTCCACGCACCTGTGGAGCAAACTCCTAAAGCAAAGCTGTCGGTTACCTGATAAACATGTACTTCAGTCATTTGTTCTGCCTTCTTTCAGAATGTCCATCGCTTCTGTGCAAAGGTACCTGAAGTTTGCTATTTCTTCCATACTGGTAAGAACTAGTTTCGTATCATCATCGATGTACATGATCAGTGATTATTTATCATGATCTACGAATAATGTAACTTTCTGGTCTCTTAGTGTTCTCATACCTAACAAAATCATAGGTTTATTCCCCTTCTGGGGAGTCAGTTATTTGGTATTGGCTCGTAATACGTGCCTATGCCAGCATGCTTGTTTAATGATTATGCTTATTGCGTTGAAGATCCCTTCACTTGAGAGATAGAGATCAACGCTGTTTATCCAAGGATTCTCAAAAAGAGCTTCCTTGATAAGATTAATGGTGTATGTGCTATGCGTGGAAGCGTCGATCCCAAATTTGTGTGCACGAATGGGTTCGATTCCCGAAAGCTTCTCTTCTGTCCACCCAGTAAACGCTGAACTATCATCATCTCTATAATATCCATAGTAGATGATATAGGTATCAGGCTCAAAAGGACTGTAGATGTATTGTGTTTTTGGTTCTCTGAGTAGTTCTTCGAATAGATCATGATCTATAAGTTCTACTTCGAACTTAGAGACCATGCATGTGATTGTGTTGTTTTCTGGAAGCATGTTGTTCCCTCTTGTTTATTTAGTTATAGTATATGTTTCTGTGGCAGTGTGTCGATTTCGATTACTTCTATTGATGTGCTTCTGCCATAGTCTCTGTGGCATGCGAAAATGAATGCATAGTTCACATGTCCATCTGGACATATGTTAGGCACTAATCTTCCCCCAGGGTAATATCGCTTCTTGCATTGTGTACATTCGAAGGTAGCTGTATGAGTTTCTACATCGTTAATATTTGTATTATAGAGAATTAGATCTATAGATATAATGATACTCTCATATGGAATCGTTGACATTAATGAGCAAGAGCAAGACTGCCGAGGTTTCATTGTATTCTGTCCTTTCATGCACCATAACCTTGGTGCCATTGTTTGTCTTCTGGCAGATTGTCCTTTTCGTCTTCGGGAATTATATGGATGAGTTCTACATCCATAGATTTTTGATAGACGGTTTTGCCTCCTTGGGGAATTCGTGCTTTTGTGAGAGCATCAGATCTGCGTTCTTCTTCTGTATCTCCGTAGGCAATTACTTCCCTACATTGGATTGTTGTTCTTTTTTTCTAGGGCCTGAGTAATAATAGCAGCTATATTTGGAGTAATTGGTCCATCTCCGAATACAGCCTCAATAAGATCGACCATTAATTGGCGATGCATATTGGCTGGTGTTGAAGTTTTAGGACCAACAAGTCCAAGCTCGGTCTTAATCTGAAGATCTGAAATACCTTGCCGTTGACGCTCCTGCATATATCGACAGATTTCCGCAATAGTAGCATTGGCGGCAAGAGCGGATGGAGAGTAATTCCGCTTTGCATTAGTTATGGCAGCATCTGACACTATAATTCTTACGGTCCTATGACCAGCGGGTGTGATACGTCCGTCTACGGTTCCTTCATTATTTACCTTGTACATCGTTTCATCCCTTTCATTATTGGATATGTCGATTCAAGTATGCACAAATCGACACGTAATACATACGTGTCGAAAGGATAAATGTATGGTGCTAGGTGCTTTTCTTATATGACATATGTCTAAGGAAAGCACACTTTGAATCACCACCCACAGGTAGCAAAGCTGCGCTATGGTAGGTGTATGTAGCCAATTTCTTTTGATTTAAGTTTTAGCTTTTCATGCTGATATACCGCTGATATGCGGACTCGGCGGTTCCAAGAAGCTCTACTGCATCAGTATAGTTTCTTGATGCAAGGCACCATTCTGCAGAAGATAGAGATTCTTGCCATGCGTCTGCCTGAGAGGGTGAAGTAATCGTATTGTTGCTATATAGCTGACAGACAAGATCTGCAGCTACATGATGCACTTGATTTAGATTCATCCTCATCTTGATTTCCCTTTCTTGGGTTTTTCAGATTGATCATACCTACACGAGTTGACAAATTGTTTTGAGAATTCGATTTTGGCTTCTTCTAGAATGGATGGGAGGTTATCTTGAATTTGTTTAAGAGCCGCCCATGTTAGGGCGGTTACCCATGAAGTATATGTAGGATCTGGATATCCTTCGGAGTCAGCATCTTTGAGCTCTGGAAACTCACGATATGCTTCCTCGATAATATCCTTGGTGAATTTGATGTAATATCCACAACATGTAAAGCGTGGCATCCTAGGAAAGCCAGCTATTACGTTTTCGTCAATATATTCATTTATTAGAATATATCGTTTATACCCGGTTTCACGCCCCCTAACGAGTAATGGTATGTATATGACTTTGTTGCTCTGATCTGTGCGTTCGAATAGCTCTACTAGTTCTTGCATGTAAGCCGAGTCTTCGACTGTGCTAATCATGTATGGTGGGTCTATGTTAACCATACGGTCTCATCTCCTTAACTAAAAATCTGATGTACTAGCTTGCGTTCTACTGAGCGTATTCTTTAGTAGCTCTGCTACCTGCTCAGTCATTTCACCTTCTCCGATTACGGCCTCGATAACTTGCTCAATGAGTTTAGATCTCATGGCATTTGACTCTTTTTGATTGGTAGTTTTACCAACCCTAAGTCGGTGTGCCACCTGCTTAATAGAGAGGCCATACTCGTCCATAAGCCGTTTTACAGCTGTAACAACTGCTGCGCTATCATGCTCTGGAATCTCCTCAATAGTGACGATCTTCATAGCTTTGGCTAATGTCTCGTTAGAGATGACTAATTGAACAAATCGCTTTCCTTTAGGAGCGGTGGGTTTAGTTAGTCGCTTTGCCATAGTGATTCTCCTTTGGTTTCATTGGGGTCTCTTTTAGGTTGAGTACAGCAGAATAACTTCTGCTGCTACAGCAAGAAGCCAGAAACCGGCAACGGTTTCCTTCCAGTATGGAATGTTATCTGTTTGTTTAAAGCCAATGGCAATATTAGTAAATGCAATTGCCATGGCAAGGATAAAGACCATAGATCCGATCATTTGTTGGTTCCTTTCCTTTATGTACTCCCCATGATCTTCTATCATTGGGAAGTAAAATAGAAAGAGCCCAAGCTTTAGTAGCCTTGGGCTCTGACGCCAGCATGGTCAGTTACGAGGATACCCACTGCTTGCGGACGATTTCCTCGATGACTAGCTCGTCATGCTGTAGCTCGGAGCATTGCTGTTCGGCAAGTCTCCTTCGGGCCACAGCCTTGAGGTAATCCCACAACAGAGGATCCTTGTTCTTATGCATACGGAAGAGAGTTTCTCGCCAACTACCTTCGGTACTCTCTAGGTACCGAAGTGCCTCAGTGTAGAGTCCGTATGCATCTATGCCAAACTGCAGAATGAGGTCTACAGACTCGCTGTTGTGTTCGGGTGACTTGTACCTGTACACAAGATCCTGATAGGAACTGACAGAGCCTCTTGGTACATCAAGCTGATGAAAACCCAACGCTTCTATAACTGCATATAGCGTGTGTATTTCGGGGGACCCGCCGATATAAACGACATAGTCCCAATCTGAGTCTGCTTGATGGATCCCAAGCCTTCGAGATCCTGTCAGTTCGTACTCGAAGCCAAGATGGGAGAGCAGAGCAACTATTACTTTCCTCATTTTTCTTCCTTTCATGGAAGACAGAATAAGCCCAATCTTTAGTAGCCTTGGGCTTATTTTTTACTCACTAAGCTTGGCGAAGATGTTAAGCATACGCTCGACATCGTCAATCGTTACATAAAGTGCCCAGCCTGGATCTGGTTCCCTATAAAGGGATACCAGATACCTAAGCCCGTTAGGACACGTGACGTGTTGTACCAGATTTCAGCCTGGTCACGTGCCTTGTAGGCGGTCTCCTGAGCCCAGGTATCAGACTCACGAGGAGTCATACCTACCACCCCAGGAGCTACGAACTAGCCCATCCAGCGAAGACATAGATGGTTTCGCCCTGCTTCTTCTCCAGCGTGGGGATACAGAGGACTGGTCCCCACTTGGTCAGCTCTGGATTCTCGCTGTGCCGATCCGCCGTCTCGAAGGCTTTCTCCTCCGTGGGGGCAGTGGGGAACATGATGAAGCATTGCTTCCCCTTTTCGTCCAGGAGGTGATACTTTTCTGCGATGGTTCCGGTGTAGCCCTCATGTCCCCACCGGTACTGCGCCTCCCTTACAGCCTTCTCGAAGGCTTCCTGTGGGGTACGACCCGCTGCCGATTCGACGAAATATTCTGCTGACATGTAGCACTCCCTTTCATGTGTACCTCAGGATGCGATGCTAAGCATATACTCAGCATCTTTAATCATAACGTAGAGCTCCAGGTCTGGATCTGGTTCTCTATAAAGGGATATCAGATACCAAGTGCCCTCCGCTCACAATCGCGTGCACAATAGTCATATTCATTTACTCCTCCTTATAGGGGTTATATATCTTCTGAAGTGCGATGTCCCAGTCCGCTGCGCTTGCTTGGTAAGCTCATCAGTGCTTGGCAGACAGGAGGATTGGATAGAAAATATCCACCCAATCCTCCCGTTTCGCTTACCAGATAGGGGTATCATCCCCTCCCGTGCCTGCGGCTACGCTTCGATGAGTTGCAGCCTGATCCCAATCAAAGTTGGGATCGAGCTGTAGGCACCAGGTCTCAAAGATATTGACTTCCTCCTCCGTAGCGTCGCGGCACCTCATAATGCCATTGACGCTCTCGACGGTCTTAAATTCAGACCCATCGAGAGTGCGAGATACAACAATCCACGAAATCGTGGACGTTGCCCCACGCTTACGCAGTGGGCTCTTATTCCCACTTAGGATCTGGCGGATTGCCACTGGAGTGGCATCCACCATCTCGATGGCTCGAACGACCATTGCCGGACTCATAGAGAGTCCGTATCCAGCCATCATTGAGGAGTAAGCACTCCTCTGGTGGCTGGCCGTTACGACAATTGGGCCTACCTTAAGCCCATTTTGTCGCATGGTTCCAACGTACTGTTCAACCCCGTCCTTTACGGACTGGGGTACGTTTTGGAGCCCGATCTTGATGATCTGCATAATATGTTCCTTTTCTTTTTCTCTTTACTTATTTCTGGATGACAACTATCACTAAGTGATTTTTGTCATCTCAGTTGTGAATCTTCAAAACTTCTTACATTCTCCTTTCTTGGGGAGTCGCACTCTCCTCTCGCCTCGGGCAAAGCCGCATAGCGTTCTGGCACCGTAGCCTATCAGTTTATAGTGATAAGACACGGTAGACTCCGCATGCGCTTTCTCTCTGCCTAAAGCAAAAAAGGGGCGAGGACCAAGGCCGGATAGAAACGACCCTGGTCCTCACCCTGGGTAAAGCCGCACAGCCTACTATTCTCTGTTGTCTGCCATTACTGACAGATACAGAGACAGAAGTTGTGTTGCGAGCTGCAGGTAGTACTCGTCCTTCTTGTGGCCAACGCCACAATAGAGAGAACGAGCATCACCCTTCTTGCCGGAGAGTACGAACTGTTCTTCCAGCCGATGCCACAACTCTCTGGTTATGGCAGCGGACTTCGGGATAACTCCGCCCTCGTCGTCTGACTCGATACCGAACTCACCTTGGGGTTGGCGTATTAACGGATACGAAGCCCCAATAATGAACTCGATATCTCCCCAGATGTGCAAGGTCTTACGACTAAGCACGTTGACGAGGGCTTTCATCAGCATCTTGATTCTGGCGGGAGTAGCAGTGTATCCCAATAAATCTACGCACATGAAGTGCGCGATAGTTGGGACACACCCCCTCTTGAATATAGACTCTATTGGGAATAGAGCCTGTATTCCGTTGGGGAGCTCATCTACCACAGATGACACGGTATACTTCATGCCATCTGGGGTAGAGATCTTACTACCCACTTCGCACCGGAACTCCGTAGCTATAACAGCACGACGTCCCGATACTTCGATTACTTCACCTGGGTGTATTCCATCCCAGGTGACGGGTTCATCATGAAGGGGCATATGTACATACCCGATAAGCTCACCGGGTTGTACAGTCTGCCCTTCTTGGATAAGGAGCACATCTGCACGACGTGTCCTCATCCTAACAGATCCCAACTGGCAGGCTAGGTCTTTTGTGATGATGCATCCATCACTATCAAGACCTGGACCTACTCCGAGTCCGAACTTAGCACCTAGATCGAACCATAGGCGCTCGTGGAATGTATCCACGTCATAGCCTAGGTCCTCTAGGTCTTGGTCATCGAGACATCCAGCGATCTTGCAACCGCCCTTGATTAGTGCGGTAGCTATCGGGAGTCTCTGACCAATCAGTTCGGTCTTGGCCGAGCAGATCCACTTGTTACGTGGGTCTGCATCCTCGATGCTGGAACCGCTGAATATCGCTATCTTAGATGCGATCTTCTGCGGCCCAGCGATCAGTTGGGAGATGTTGCCATCTACCATTTCCTCTAGTAGAGGAATGGTATTGGCAACGATCACTGGTAGCTGTGTTAGAGCATATAGCTCACACACAGCAGAGAGATCCCAATGTTTCTCTAGAAGAGCATTTGCATGCTCTAGAGAAATACTGGGAACTTGGGAGCGTAATACTGCTCCTAGATTCGGAGAGGTATATGCTACGCGATACCAGGAGAAATCCAATTCCTGTCGGAACTCACCCTCTCGGGTGATATCCTCTGAGATTTCCCCAAGTACCTGCCTGACGGTGCCCATGATGGGCGCAAGTCCCTGCCCACCAAGGGCCGATAGCCTCTCGGTGATCTTCTCACAGAGAAGGGCATCCCACTCTGTAATCGATGGTTGTTGTTTGGAGGTGAGTACTTTTACCTCTCCTCCAATATGGAGGACCTGTGTTTCGGTCTCCAAGACATTGGTCCCTACTAGGTGGCCCAACGATAGGGCCAGGACATTCCTACGGGTCCCGGCACCTTTCTTCGTCATGGGCCACCATACGAGTAGAGCCAGTTCATTTTCATCTAGCTCATCTCGATGGAGTACTGACTGGCTACTTCCATCTTTAGCGATGATGGGTCGCCAGTCGGGGGGGATATCCCTTACATCCTGGATTATCCTACATCCAGAAAGAGGAATATCTCCCAGTGAATACACACGGGAGAACGCTAAGAACATATCATTCTCCCTAGCGGCCTCAACGGCAGCGTCCTCAATGACCTCGTTGAGGTTATGAGATGGCTCGCCATGGGCCACTGGTTGGCCGTAGAATGGCTCGATAGGGAGCAAGTCCCCATCGATGCCATCCAATCTTAGATCTTTTGATACAAGGCCATACAGGCCCCGTATCTGGCTCTTGAGGCCACGGGTGTATAACCCCATGAACTCAATCGCCTTTTGTAAGGTAAGGTCGGGGTTATCCACCCCTCCTTGTTGGAGTACTTGCTCTAATGATGCGTGAACAAGTCCCACATCATTGAGATGTACTCCAGCAATAAGACCTACCATGGGAGGTAGGTCACGGCACCCCTTAGCTGAGAGGGGTGCCTGTATTATTGCCGGTAGCCTTGAGAACCAGAATTTCTGATCCTCTACGTCCAGCAATTTTGCCTCGTGCTGCATGTACTGCACGAGGCGCGTAAGCAAGCCAGTGAAGACTTTCTGGGCCACAAGACCCTGAATAGCCTCCACCTTACCCTCAACCGGACTAAATGAGTCTAGTGAGGGTAGATACTCCTTGACATGCCGCTCCTTAGCGGCTGAGACATGGAATGAGGGGATCTTCATCCATGCGACCCATGCTAGGTCGCCGTCGAAGTCCCCTCCTAACATTGCCCACACATCGGCGTTTATGCGTATAACGCCATCCGGGAGTCCTTGCTCCCATTTGACGTGTACACGTAACCCCGATGTGGGAGAAATCAACGGGTAGCGCATCAGGGTTGCTGGCCCCTCGGGTCCCATTGATGGACTGACATAGATGATCGGTATCGCAAGGTACCGATTATCTGGACCGCCTACAGCTACGCCATAAGCGGTCTTGATCTTGGAATTTCGTGAGGTAACAGTAGTAACCTCACGAAGACACCTTTTATAAAGGTGCCGGAATTGCGGGGATGATACATATCGATGAAGATATGCACTATCCCCCGTGTTCAGGGCGCGGAGGAGCCCATACTCCTCCGTGCCTAGAAACACTTCGCCTGACTTATACAGCCCGTGCTGGGCTTTTTCGTCCAGTACAGGGCTATACAGAAGCTCGGATAGCTCTTGCCACGGACCCGCGAAGTCCATGGCAAACGTACCGTAGGAGAACCCATTTCTCATAGGTTGGGTCTCCTTTCATTGGGATCCGACTAGCGTCCTAGTCGGTTTTAGGAAAGCAAGGGAGGAGCAGGACGCCCCTCCCTTTTGGAGACTTTAGTCGATGGCCTCATAACGGATCTCGTAGGCCGCTAGATCCTGCTCGATCTTCTTGGCCTCGTCGATGACGAGGCTCATGCGAGTTGAGATCATGGTCTGGGAGGCGAATATCTGGTTATCCGCCTCGTCGTCCTCCATTCCGACCTCGAAACCGAGGACGGTGTACTCATCCCAATAGTCCTGAATTAGGTCCCTCAATAGGGACCAACGAATGGCTTGCGTCCACTGCTCTGCAAGATCCCTGACCCCGTGGCTTAGCCACGGCCAGCGGAGCATAGCGTTAAAGACGAGACGCTCTACGAATGGAGCATCTTCCTGAATGCACGTGATGACTGTCTCGTCATTGTCATTGTCTGATACAATGAACATTGTGTCGGACACGTTGATGATGACCTCGTTTCCGAGCCACGAGGTCATGTCCGACATGTCAAAGTTCTGACTGATGTAGTCTTGGAGATCCTCGATCACTTGAATATCGAAGCTGGTTACTACTACTGATTTCTTTATTGCTTTCTCCATATCAGGTTCCTTTCTTCCCCCCTGTTATTGGGGGGACAAGACATACTGCCCTACGCACCTACGCAGAAACCTGCTTGACGAAGATCTCTATTTCCTGATCGATCTGATCGATCTTGGTCTCTAACTCACTTGTTGGCTCGTGTTCCTGAATGAGCCAATGAAGCTCGTCCTGAAGTTCAAGCCTACGGAATACAAGCTTGAATCCGTCTGCTATTTGCCAGGTTGCACATACCTTGATTAGGTCATATAGCCACGAGTAGTGCGTAAGTGCATGTCTTATCCAGTTCAGTGCGGTGGAGAATGCTGGTGCGTCTGGATGCTGATGCACCCAGAACCTCGGGATGATGATTGGTTCATCAAACATTGGATTCCAGTCAGTGGTATATCCGTGGTACTGGATACCACGATATACCTTTACCGAGACAGTAGTGTCTCGGTCTGACATCTCGAACCTTCCGTATACGAATTCCATTCTTCTCACGGTCCTTTCTTTTCTCATTCGCCAAGGGCAAAGCCGCGTAGCTTAGTAGTACGAAGCCCCCCATGTGCTTATAAAAAAGCATATGGTATAGGTATTCGTACACACAAAGCTACTTAGCATTCACCCGGGGGGAAAATCCCATCTCACCAGTCACATAGACAAGTAGACACATAAGAACATAGACATACGTACAGTAAGAACCTAAAGAACCTAAAGTATATCAAGCTCATAACACGATCTTAGACAGTAGCTAATACATCTACGTTCATGTACTAGCTTATACGATATCTCAATAAGAGCTAATATCAGTTTCAATAATAACCAAATAAGCTCTAAAATGACCAAATCAGAAATGACTATATAAGCTCTAAAATGACCAAATAGAATAGCTTATACACACATATTATGTGTATAAATATTGCTTGCATATACAACTATCTTAGTCATGTATGCAGGAGTACCAAGGTGTTGGTATGCATACATGGCTTGTGATAGTGTCATGCAAGTGTTGGGTAAGGGGTATGTTTATGCATGATATTGGGTTATGAATGTTGGTATGTTGTATGGTGTTGTTCCCCTACTGTTGGGTGTGGAGGGTACACCAATTGCATACTAACTGTTCATATCCCACAGAAACATCATAGCTTCCTCTCTAAGCCACGTATCCTATGTCTCGGGTGTCTTGTAACCAACTACACCTGAAACACGCTTAGAAAAAAAGCTAGAGGCCAAAGAATAAATCTCTTAGTGTACCCATAGATCACAGATCCTAGCTTATGCTAGTTCATATGATCTTAGATACATGAAGATATACTCTTTAGCCTACCCCTGGATAGGCATATGGTACGGTTTCGACCCTGTGCTGATACAATGTATCAACAATGTTGGTATATACTACTACTACGTAGTAGTATATACATATGAGCTTTAGGTTGAACTTAGCTATGTAAGCTCAACCTCTATGATACAAGAAGTCAAGTTTCGACCCTATGCTGATACAACATCATCGACAACTAAGTGCCGATAAATGCTTTCAGGGCCAAAACCTGTCCATACTACTACTACGTAGTAGTATGTGAGAGATACCCCCCTAACCCCCCAAAGGGGGGAATATCTAAACTTGAGTATATGTTCTCTGTAAGAACATATAACCAAATCTAGGATAACCCCCTAAATCCCCCTAAAGGGGGACTTCCTATCCCCCCCCTGCCCCCCCCAAGGGGGGTCAAGGTTCGCTACATGGGAATCCATTTATCGCCCACAAAAAAGTAAAGTGGAGACACCCCAAGATATGGAGTATCCCCAACTTTATCTCCCCATGTGAAATAAGGAATGGACGCTCAAAAAATATATGAGCGTAACAATGGACTCCACATGGGTAATCCATTGTTCGCTCAAAAAAAGGGTAAGGGGAGACACCAGCAACTTTCTGCTGATGCCTCCCCCAGTCACTAGAGTACACGAAGTGCTATTGCCCGGATCAAGAGACCCGGTGAGAGCAACACGAGCAGGATAGCCACCGAGACGATCCCGATGGTAATGCCTCCGATCCCCTTGCCCCGGTTCGACCATACCGAGGCAGGCAACTGTACCTGGCTTGTTAGCTTTACTACCATGTCTTCGTCTCCTCCTTTAGTTCCTCCGTCTTGCGGAGGTATAGCAAGAAGATGTACCTCTCTGGAATTAACCAAGAGAACACGCTAGCGGCCGGGATCGCCAAGATCCCTACGATCCCCAGGAGCCCAATCATGGCGTCCTGGAGGACACCATGAATATGGCTACCCTCCTTGGTAGCCATCATCCCTACGATGAGGACGAACCCGGCGGAGAGCTGCGTGATTGCAGCCGGGATCATCAGGACCCAGAAGACGATGTAGGCCAAGATAACTCTGGCCCACATGACGATCTCCTCTACGAGCCAGAGGAGATCCAAACATCCCTCGCGAAATCCATTCTTGAAGTCGAGCATGAACTTCATTTCAAACCCCTCTCATCGTGAGACTCCCCAGTTAGACTCCCCATGGGGAACAGCTCCGCACTTGAAAAAAGAGAGAGCAGAGAGAGACACGGCTTGGTAGCTGCCGCATCCCTCTCTGCTCAACGGAAGAGAACTGTTCTGATCAACGGAGAACTACTCGGATCGGACCGCTTTCGTCTGACGAGTGGCCGGCTTCTTGGTAGCCGGCTCGGTCGTCGCAGCTGGCTTGGCCGGCGGAGCCTCGGGCTCTGGCTCGTCGTCGTCGTCGATCACGGAGCTCGGCCCGCTCTTGGGGCCGAACGTGACCGTGTCCGCGACGAGCGTCCAGCTCTTGCTGCGGTAAACCTCACCTCCCTCAAGCACCAGCTCCTTGACGTAGCTCTCCATCCTGCCGTTCACGATGGCGAACGAGCCCTTGCGGAGGTGGTTCTTGCATGCCTCTGCGACACCGCGCCAGGCCCGCACCGCGATCCAATCGGTGACCCTCTCACCGCTCTGGTTCCGGTAAGGCCGGTCCACAGCGACTGAGAACGTGCACATAGGGACACCGCCCGAGGTGACCTTCAGCTCGGGGTCTTGGCCCAAGTGCCCAGCAATTACCACGCTCATCATCGATGACATGCTGCATCTCCTCTCGGCCTGCGTTGGACAAGGCATCTAGGACGCCCAAGCCAACGTCAGGCGGTGGCGGTTCAGCCGTATCTCCATGTGGCGGTAGCTTGTTTTATTGCACTTGTCGCCCCATGAGAGATAGGTAATTCAAATATGATACCTCCTCCTCACAGTAAATTCACATAACAAGTGAAAAACCACTTCGAGACGGATGGGAACTACTCATCTAACCACTCGGGTTCCAACGTCATCTCATAGAGTTCGTCCTCTGAGAAGCCATACCCACGTGCCTCCTCAATCATTTCTGAGAGGAGGTGCTCCTGCCAGCAGGAGTTGTGGCAGAAGTATCCCTCCCAGGGGATCACGGGCTTGCCACAATACTTGCACTTTCCCATTACTTTGCTTTGCTCCCGACTCCCCATGAGGGGTATAGTGGACCGTAATTATGGCCCAGGCTAATTGCTATGGGCAGTTTAACGACATGCCCAGGTCGTGAAGATAGGTCACCTTTCTAGCGCAGCACTTAGTGCACCACGCCATACTTCGCTATTCAGGCGGGAGGGGAGTAAGACGAGATCAGGGTCAAACCTAATGGCCCTCTCGATCCCCTCCAGATAGCACACGTGCTCTCCTTCCACGCTCAGGTGGTCTTCGTCATAGCCGTACACCTGTAATACTACCTCTCCTTTCAACGCAACACAGAACCCGAAGAAACCAACTCCATCGACATATTCTTCTTCCTTCTCGTCCTCCCAACTCACTCGCTTAATTTCCACAAGCATGTTAGAATCCTTCCACGAACTCCCCATGAGGGGTATAGTGGACCGTAATTATGGTCCAGGCTAATTGCTATGGGCAGTTTAACGACATGCCCAGGTCGTGGAGAGCTAGAATGGGTGGTCCAACCCCCAGCTCTCCACCCCCCTTCGGAATGGGTTGTACTCGTCAACAGACGAGTAAAAGGCAACGGGCACCCTGTACCCGTGTAGCTCAGCCACTAGGGTGAGTTCCTCGCTCTCGTTATGACTTCGGTAGCACTTCCCCACGACTTCGAAGACGGAGACGGTAACGTCTCCTACCTCTTTGTCCCCTTCGCCCCCGTATCGCAACACAAGATCTTGTGCGATACGGAGCGCCTTCTTAAGGGAAGCCGTCTCAGCTTCCCTTAAGATTCCTCTGAACGCGAACACGACCACCTTGTACTTGTACATGGTGGCACTCCTTTTACTCCCCATAGGGAGTTGAAATGCACTCTCCATACGGAGAGTGTTTAGAGAGTAAAGAACTACCCTCTACCAAGCAGACTATTTCTAATCTGCTTGATGGAGGATTCTGCCACCCAGCAAGCTGTGTGTCTTCTGCCACCCAGCAAGAGGATTAATTGCTCATAGCCACTCTGGGGCAGTTTTACAACTTGCTCAGGTTGCTTGCCGGCTAAGTGCTATGGGCAGTTTAACGACATGCCCAGGTCGTGAAGAGATCACCCTTCTTTCAGGTGATCAACTTGCGTACATATCCTGATTATCTCATTCACCTTCCCTTCCCACCACACCTCGCCGTGACAGTAGCAGTCAAAAGCAAGCTGCCACCACTGCTCCCCTTCCACGTGGACCATGCCAGGGAACCACTTCAGCATTGCTTCCACCCCTTCGAGCACTCGCGAGCTGTACGAGGTCATCACGAGGGTGTTGTCCCCCTCGATGGTGCCGACTCGCGAGGAGTCCACGTGCAGCACGGTGACGTTCTTCTTGAGATCGGGATCCCAAGAGCAGACCACCGCCCGCCGATCCCGGTCGAAGAGCACGGTAACGCCTTGCACTAGCTTGGTCATGGTTAGATGACCCTTTCTTGACTCCCCATGGGGGGAGTTACAATGCACTCTCCATACGGAGAGTGTTTTAGAGAGTAAAGAACTACTCTCTTCCAGGCAGACTAGACATAATAATCTGCCCGAAAGAAAGCTCTGCCACCCAGATTGTGTGTCTTCTGCCACCCAGAGAAGGGGATAAGTGCTTATTGACTATGGTTTAACCCTGAATAAGGAATTCCGACTAGTAGCTTCCTTATACAGGAACCATAGTCAACAGGCCTCATTAAGGAGCATTCTGCTGCTCCTTGATGCCCTTGGCGATTGCCCGGCCCATTAGGTAGGCATAGGCAATGGCCATGGGGGCCATGATCGCGATGAGGACCCCAGCGATCAGGTAGCTGATCATCTGGGCGATCCACATGGCGATAGAGGTCACCTTCTTCAAAATATCACTTCCTTTCATGAGTAGTTTTACAACTTGCTCAGGTTGCTTGTCGGCTAAGTGCTTTGGGCAGTTTAACGACATGCCCAAGGTCGTGAGAGCTACCAATCGGGGTAGTCCAACCCCCAGCTCTCTATCCCTTTTCGGGACGGTTGGTAGTGCTCGACTCGGGAGGAGGCACCGGCTCAGGCTCGGCGGGGCACGCGGTGGCGGTGCTCACGCCAGGACCCTTCGGCCCGAACGTGACCTCGTCCGCAACGAGCGTCCAGCTCTTGAACCGCCTCACTTCCCCTCCTTCAAGGACCAGGTCCTTGACGTAGGATTCGAACCTACCGGCGACCACCACGAATGCCCCCTTCTTGAGGCACTTCTGGCAGGCCTCTGCGACACCGCGCCAGGCCCTCACCGAGAACCAGTCTGTTTCGTGTTCCCCGTAAGGCCGGTCCACAGCGACCGAGAACGTGCACATAGGGACACCGCCCGAGGTGATCTTGATCTCGGGGTCGTGGCCCAGATGTCCCGCTATTATCACCTGTTGCATCGATGCCATCTTGCATCCATCTCCTCTCGGCCTGCGTTGGACAAGGCATCTAGGACGCCCAAGCCAACGTCAGGCGGTGGCAGTTCAGCCCTCTCTCCATGTGGCGGTTACTCCGTGATAAACACCCTACGGAGAGCGTCGGCTAAGTGCTTTGGGCAGTTTAACGACATGCCCAAGGTCGTGGGGTTGTGCCCAGTAAGTGGTAATGCACCTACTGGGCAAGGGACTGGAATGAAATTAGGGAGCTACTTTCCGAAGGTAGCCCCCTAAAATCGGTTGTGATCCTAGGACTGCTGCTGGAGGCTGGCCCACAGGGCCTGACCCTCCTTGGCGTCTCGGATCACGCCGATGACGAAGAAATGTCCCTTACGGTACACGCACCGGAAAGCGACAATCTCCTCGTCCCCAGAGGGGAGGGCGGTCTTACTACGAACCACCATCTTCTGTCCCGAGTTAGGGCAGACGACGGTGATATCGTACAGAACCACGTCCGTCCCCTTGATGGTAACGGGGCGGACGTGGGTCACCTTCCCCCACACGAACATGAGGTTCGCCATGAATTTTCACCTCCTTTCTGAACTCCCCATGGGAAGTCTAGTAGACCCGTATTAGGGTCCGGGCTAATAGCAATGGGCAGTTTAACGACATGCCCAGGTCGTGAGGTCTACTACCAGGGGATCTTCACCTCCCCATCGCGCTCGTAAAGCCCCCACTGATACAAATACAGATGATGAGGGCCTGGACGCCTTAGCATGTGATACGGTGGTAAGTCCTCCATCTCATCAGACATAGCCGATGCAATGCTGAATGCCCTCCAGCGCTTAATGCGCTCCTCCTCCTCCGAAGAAGAGAAGGAGGAGTAGTACTCAATGTCCATCCCGACGTTCATTTTATTGATTCCGGTTCTTATCAGGTAGACGTTCGGCCTGTGGGGTATCTCACCCCACGAGCTGTTGTTGTTGGACCAGCGGTACCACTTTCGCCGCTGGCCACCCCTTCTTCCCGTGTTGCTTAAAGAGACGTGCTTATATAGCATTGTCGTCCTCCATCGTCTCCCCATAGGGGAGTTACATTTCACTCTCCATACGGAGAGTGTTTTAGAGAGCGCTACGCACCCTCTACCAAGCAGACTATTTCTAATCTGCTTGATGGAGGATTCTGCCACCCAGTGTGAGGTGACTAGCCAAGCCACCTCACAACCCATTCTCTGACCCGCAGGGCTTCCCTACGGGCCAGAAAATCGGACTCATGGGGACCGAGATCCCCAATGAGCCCGGTGGCGAGCACGTCGTCATACGGACCCTCTCCTAACCTGAATTGCAGGTTAGGGAAGATCTTGACGAGGTACTCGCCAACCTCCTGGCTGGGCACAAAGATAGTGCCCATAACCTTATCTCTCATTTTGTCACCTACTTTCCGAGATGAATTAGAGGAGTACGTCTCCTCTACCAAGCAGACTATTTCTAATCTGCTTGATGGAGGATTCTGCCACCCAGATTGTGTGTCATTTGCCACCCAGCAAATGGAGAATTGCACATAGCCACAATAGGGTTTACACAGAAGAATTCCGACTCGTATCTTCTTCTGTATAAGCTACCGTGGCTAACTGCCTTAGTTGAGACAGGATCCCAATTGGGTCTTGGGCATATCTGCCTCTACTACGGCCATAACGTACCTAGCCAGCAGTGCCTTAAGGTCCATCTTTTCATCAGACAGACCTGCCAGCACATCGAGCCTGCTTTGAGCAAGCTCAACCGCATACCAGGTACGCATGCACCGGTGGCAGTATTCTCCATATCCGTAGGGGATAGGAGAACCACACTGCCTACAGTGCAGCATTTACTAACCTCCTTTCTGGGGCAGTTTTACAACTTACTTAGGTTGCATGTCGGCTAATTGCTTTGGGTAGTTTAACGACATGCCCAGGTCGTGGAGATCTACTCGCCGTAGATGGCGGGGGCGGCCTTGCGGAAGGCCCTCGCCAGGGCGGTGACCGGGAAGCCCTTTACCTCCTCCGCCCATGAGGGCCTACGGTAGAACTTAGCATCTCCGCTGCCGAAGATGCGGGCGTACAGGTCGTGCATGTGCCCGTTTGCACACAGTTGCATAACGGGCATGTAGCCCGCCGCCCGGCACGCCGGGTGGAAGGGCTCGTAGGTAGCGTCGGCCTCGTCCTCCAGGTAGAGGTACGGGTCCAGCCGTCGCGCTATCTCATCTGGCTCCAACGCCGCGTAATCGCACTTGGAGAGGTCGAGCAGGAGGTCTATGGAGAGGGCAAGGTAAGCCCTCGGGGAATAGCATACACGCTGCGCTCGCCGGCTGAGATCGCTTGCCACGTTCGGATCCATGATGTGTTCCCTTTGCATGCCCCATTGTGGGGGCAGTAAGATATCCCTTTCTATGAAAGGGGTTGAGTGGGCAGTTTCCAAGTCATGCCCAGGACTCACGTGCCCCGCTCCTAGACAACAGGAGCGAGGCAGAGCACCTGGAGCCCAGCTGCGACCAAGTAGGCCGCAACAATGGCCCCAAGCGCTCGCAAACGGTAACGCATGGGGACTCCGAAGAGCCCCCAATACACCACCGTCATTCCTACACACCAGTACAGGATCGCACTGGTATATGGCATGAATTTCACCTCCTTTCCTCATTTAGGGTAGGGAAGAAGTTATCCCTCCTCTTGGCAGACTAAAGAAGATAATCTGCCAAAGGGAAGAATCTGCCACCCAGCAGAGAGGGCTAGGCCAGATGCTTGTGGGTTCGGTAGTAGTTCGCAAGAACTTTGCACAGCCATTTGTACAGCCAAGGGAAGCGAGCAATCGGTGCAGCCCGCTTCTGGATGCGCACAGCAGCCAGAAGTTCTACCTGGCTGGGCGCTGTCACGATGACGAAGTTGACACCATCGCGTTTGATGGTGAAGTCCTCTGCCTCCTGGACGTCAACCCAGGGGTAAAGGAAGTAGTACAGCGCAAAGAGCTTTGGCACCTTCAGCGCAATCGTGAAGAGCACCGCTTTCATTTCCTTACCTCCTTGATTTTGGTTCCTATTAAGGATGCTATGCATCCTCACCCAAGCAGGCTAATGAATAACCTGCTTGAGTGAAGAATCTGCCACCCAGCGGGTTATACTTCCTCCTCATCGTCGGGGAAGAGGATTCCCCAAATGACAAGGAGGAAGCGATGGCGAAGTGCTAGTTGGTACAGCTTCCGCATCATGCGATATACACCTCCTTTCGCATGTGGGTTAACTGCACGAGCAGTTTAACGTCATGCTCAGGACGTGTGAGCGCTAGATGGATTCGCCCAAGAGCTCTGCGGCGAACAGCATCTGGTTCCAGTCGAACGGGCGTGTGGACGTGACCACGGAGGGGAAGCGGCGCAACCACTTCTCCACCCTGGCGAGCGCAGCACCGTCGCATGCTGTGATGTAGGTACCGCACTCCCCGACGTAGATCACGAACTGCGGGGTCTCGCGGTCATAGAGGACTAGGTCGCCGGGCTGGGCGCACTCGACCGAAAGGTCGAACTCGGCTTGGGAGAGAAGCTCGTAGTGCACGGGGTGTGTGTTTGTCATGGCGGGCGACAAACCTGCTTTCTGCTCCTATTTAGGAGCATATCTAGAGAGTGCTATGCACCCTCAATGCGTGAGGCGGGGGTAATATATAAAAACCTACCCCCTACTCACGAAATGAATAACTATTCGCGTACATATCAAGTAATATATTCATGTACATATCAAGTAATATATTCACACATATATCAGGTACATATATTCACGGTCATATCAGGTACATATCAGGTATGATATTCACATATATATTGAGTAATATATTCACACATATGTCAGCATTTGTATTCATGTACATATCAAGTAATATATTCACACATATATCAGCATTTATATTCACGGTTAGATAACTATGGTTATATCAAGGGGGGGTGGGTCATATATAAAAGGGCATGGGGGGTTGTTGTATGTATAGGTTGAGGGTGGTATAGTTTTGCGAGGTGGTTGGACATTGGTATACGGGAGATTGAGAGATGGCAAGGGTTAGGTGTTGTGTATTTGATTTTGATGGTACGATTTCGTTATTAAGGGGATGTTGGCGCAGTGTTATGTATCGGTACATGGTTAGTTGTGGTGCGGATGGTAGGGATGTTGAGCGGTACATAGATGAGAGTGCTGGTATGGCGACATTGGAACAGATGGGGTGGTTAGTTGGTGTAGTGGGAGGTGATGCGCGGGTACATCGTGATATGTATGTAGAGATGATGCGTGAAGAGGTTGGTATATTGTTACGTGGTACAGATGTAAGTAGTTGGTTGGTGCCTGGGGTTGTTAGGTTATTAGATGGTATGATAGGTGGTGGTATAGAGATGTGGGTTGCGAGTGGTACGGAGCACGTTGATTTGTGTAATGAGGTTGAGTTATTGGGGTTGGCTCATTATTTTGATGGGATAGAGGGTGCACGGGATGGAAGTTGTGTAAAGGATGATGTGGTAAGAGGTGTATTGGACAGGTATGAATGTGGTGAGGTTGTAGTTATTGGTGATGGTGTTATAGAGATGGGAGTATCTAGGCGGTATGGATGTTTAGGTATTGGGTTGGTAGATGGTGGTGGGGATGCGTTACGGTTATTGGGTGCTGGGGCGAACGTATTGGTCAAGGATTTTGAAGATGGCAAGGTACGAAGGTGGTTGTTGGGCTTGACAGATTGATGGGTTGGTGGTATCTTGTGTGTATTCCTTTTTTGCATGTTCCCCCTATTTTTGGATGTTTTGTAAGGAGAATTGTCTATGGGTTATCTTAGGGTAAGTCTTCATTCGGACCATGAGCGTTATCTTACTGAGAAGGAGCGAGAGACATTCAGGCGGTATTGTGACAAGGTGAAGGCGTATCACATTGGTGATGGTGATCGGTTTTTCTTATATCAGACGTTTGACGACATGGGTTATTTGACATATTTGAAGAGATGGATGCGAACGGCTGAAAAGGATTTGAGAATATTATATGACAAGTGTGATTCATTAAGTGGCAAGCGGCCCAAGATGTATTTTGAGATAGAAGAGGTAAAGGCTAGATAATCCTTTATATAACTTGGAAGTGATGTGATTGGGTAAAAGGGCGGATATTGTTGTTGGTGGTTATCCTATTCAATATTACCGCAAGTATAAGAACACGGTAACGAGGCAGAGGTTGGAGCGTAATTGTTGGGTCATAGACAAGCACAAAGAAGACAACAGAGATAAGTGATTTGTGTTATCTTTATCCTTTGTGTCTTGGTGAAGGCACGGAGGGATAGGTCATGTGGTATCACGTGTACGATTATTATTTCAAGAATGAGTTTGGGTATTCAGGTGATGAGAATCTTTGTAGGAAGTTAGCGTTATATGGTATCCGTGGTTTTTATCCAGTTGAGAGTTATGATTTGAAGGTGATACGTGAGCGTGGTGGCATAGCGGTTGAGGTATGTAAAAAGAGTTGGATAAAGCGGTGTGTATCGAAGCTACGTCGCATATTCCGTAAAGGTGGTGCTCGTTGAATTTCCTAACAAACATTATTGTTCCATTCATCCTTGGTTGTGCATTTGGTGCATACGTGAAATCGATTGAGCAGCGTGACAGGCCGGCATTCACTTTAATTGGTGAAGACTGGGTTGATGACAAAGAGGTTGAAAGAAAGTTTCATAAGGTTGTTGACATCAATGGTTAAGTTGGGTAAGATGGTATTAAGTCTAAGCTACCCCAGACCCGTGGTTTAGACTTGCCGTTCATGTTTTTGGTGCTGCTCCATTTTGTTGGTTAAGAACCTAGGTTTGCTAACTTCATATGGAAGTGTAGATCTAGGTTCTTAACTTAATCTGCTCCACGGTCAAGTTCACATTGGTGTGCTCCATAAGTCAGATAGGGACAACGCTATCTTCATTTGAAGGTAGCGTTTTCTCTTTGTGGTGTATTGTGTTATCTTTACCTATAGGACCATAAGGGTTCTAACCTTTGAAAGAAGGTGATTGATTATGGATATTGGAAGTCTTTTTAAAGGTGCTAGTAGGTTTATTATGCACCAGGGCAAGATGGCGGGCCTTCGTTCTCCTGGTAAAGTTATCGTTGCACCAAGTGTATTGAAAGGCATGCCTAATGCTTACATGTATTATGGTGGTGCAGGCTATGCAGCTTATGGTGGTATCCAACGTAAACGTCGTGGTGGCGCATTCTTTAGTCCATTAGGATTGGGTATGGATTTTGCAATTGGTGCGGGAATCGGAAGGGGCGTTGGTTTGTTCCAACGTAGCAGAATGGCTACTAGTAATTTTGCAATTAGGAGTCCAAAGAAAGTGCCGGATGTTTTAAAGCGTATGCAAGGTGGTACGACGGCGGGTAAAACAGTTAGACCACCGGCCCCTCCCCCCCTCCACCCCATAACCAAACCGATCCAGGGCGCATTTTACAATAAGGCATAGTATGTAATAATCTTTACTTTTGAGGAAGTGCCACAAATGGAAGCTCTATCGTTTGATGCGACAACAAATACCAAAAGCACCAAGCCTCAACGAACGTGCAATGCACCAGGTCCACCGCGAAACAAAAGATTTATGAGATATCTAGAGAAGAACTGTCCTAATATCTATGGCATTATCTATGCTATGGAAAGACGTAAAGAGCTTCTTTCTTCGTTAGATGTGACGATAGAGAAGATGAGAAATCGTAGTTAGCTTCCACGGAGGATCATAATGGATTCTTTGGATGGAGCGGGGCTCCAGGAGACCGCTAACGCATTAAGTGTCGTGTCTCAGGATGTGTACGATTTTGGCATACTGATTACTGTTGGCTCGGTCTTTATCATCTTCATGCTCATATTTCTACTAACGATGACTTCCGCAGCCAGAAGAATGTTCGATCAGATGTATAAAACATTTGATGCTTTAGTTTGTTATCTCACCGATCCTAAGAAAGCAAATACCGATCTAGTTGCTAGTAACTGTGCAACGAACGATAAGATAGAACTATTATCCGAAGAGCTTCCGGCGCTCATTGACGATTTTGCAATCTTCAAAGAAAGCATAGTAAAGATTGAGCATACACTACATGGTGTAGAGGAAGATATTCAAGATCTATATACTAAGTTTGGTTCTTTGAACCAGCATACTTGTCCAGCGAAGACTGAATCGGGACAAAAAGCAATGCACGATTTTCTGCATTTATACACTCGTTATCCGAAGGGGTGGAACTGGCTTGAGCGTAAGCTCTCAACAGTGGAGGATGGGCCAGATGTAACCAATGGGCAAAGTTAAGGCGGGAAGGAGATTATTATGGGCCTTGTATTGCCAAAGAACTATATAGCCATTCCAAGCATATGGGTTGGCGGCAGGTACGAACCGCTGCCCAAATCATTCATGAACACCCATACACACATCAAAAAAGCGTGTCCAGATATTTATGATATCATCCACGATATCGCTAAAAAGACGGATAGCTCAGCATGGTTCTTTGTGCAAAGAGCAGAGTTTGAACAGGGAGCATTCACATATAAATGGGATGGATCTACCTCGCATTATGGTGGCGGACGCAAGGGAGAGGTAGAGAAGTTACGTTGGTTTTGTGGAGTAGACAAAACGGACGCTGGCCCACGTGTTGATGGATGGGAGGGCGTTGCCAATCAGCTTATGGGCGCGATCAGCAGGTTTCTATGGTGGTACAACGGAAACATGTATCGCATGGAGGGTGCGCCACCTATTCCAAAGGCCTTGTTAACGATCAGTACTAACATTGCCATGGGATATGTGGCAGGCGCTAAACTACCGCCCAATAAGGATAATTACGTAATACCTGGAAATCATGCCACAGCGTCCGCACTTAGATACACCCCGCACGTTAATACGCTGAAACGTCTTGGTGATATTGGAAGGTTACTCGATCCATTAGCATTTGAAAGAGAAGAGAAGTTGGTCATTACTAATCCAGATCTTAACGATCTTCCTCCTCGTCCCATTGATGACAAAGAGAACCAGCAGGAGGGGATATTCGTGATTGCAAAACCAAAGATGGAACCAAGGGGATTTGTTCTTCCGTCCGGTCTGTCGAAACGGACCAAGACTACGCATATCGCTGTTCATCACACAGGTGCTGAGTTTGGTTCGGTATCGGGTATCGATTCATGGCACAGGCAACAGGGATGGGCATGTTTTGGATACCATGCATACATTGACAAGAAAGGCAAAATCCATCCAGGTCGCCCGTTCGATGTCATCGGATCCCAAGTCGGTGGCCATAATTCATATTCAATCGGTGTTTCACTCGAAGGCAATTTCGATAAAGAAGTTCCAAACACACAACAAATCCTCGCACTACAAGATCTTCTTACCTGGCTCTGTGAAGAGTTCGCAGTTGACTCTGCAAATATCAAGGGCCACAAAGATTTTTCAGGTCATGGTTCAAACTCATGTCCTGGAAAGAATCTGTACAAGCTGCTTCCTGAGATGCGCACAACAATTCACAATCGCCTCGTAAGCGCACGACAGGGGTCAAGTGGGACAGTAACGCCAATACAACCAGTTACGACGATTTCAGAGCCTTCTAAGCCAAAGTCTGGAACTATTGTTGTTCTTGACCTTGGTCATGGTGGGGCTACTGATAGTTCTCATACGACCTTGGATACGGGTGCTGTTGTCCAGCTTGGCAATGGTGAAGTTGTACGAGAGGTAGATTTGATAGATGAGATCGGTCTTAACGTGAGGGAACTACTTGAGCAAGACAGTGCGATTGGTGTTGCATTCACAAGACCACCCGGAATGAATAAGTCGGTATATATGCAGGTTGTTGACAGAGCTAAGTTTACCGTTAACATCAAACCAAAGGTTGCCATCTCCATCAATTTTGCACAAGATAAGAAAGACAAATCATCCAAGGGTGGATGTACGGGTATTTACTATAGCGAGGGAGCGCCCAAGGGTAAGAAGCTTGCAGGATTTCTGACCTCTTCATTGGTTGAGCATATCAAGCATGGTTTCTTTTATGGTACCAAAGAACAACTGGTTAGTAATAATCCATATGATCGCAATTACTTTACAACCGATAACAACTGGGCAGTAACTGATGCGGTTGCCATTTTGTATGTAGCTCGCTTAGATTCGCAAGCTGATCTAAATGTCATCGCATCCATGGGCGCAGAGAAATTCTGTTTAGAAGTAGCCAAGAGTATCTGTAGAGCTATCTATATGTATTTTGGAATTCTAGATAATGCTCCAGAATCTTGGAAGCCACTGGTTTCAGAAGAACCATACGAGCCAATCTTGAGTTGTAGTAATTGTTTCATGGAAGATATTGAGCCAGAATTACCAATAGAGTGGACGGACGAAGAGAAAGATGCTAGTATTAAGCCTGTTGATAGATCGTTGTTCCAAATCATTATGGACGCTATAATGTCTATCCTAACAGGCTTAGGGAAGCGAGATGGTATCTAATGATCGTGTTCGTTTCATGCGGACAGGGAAGCACCAAATGGTTTAATGGTTTAGCCAAATGGATTACAGAGGAGACAAAGGTTCCCACAGAAGTATGGGGTTGGGAACCTTCTCCTTTGTACGAGCATGGCGACTTCAAACCAACGGATGCCATGGCGAATGACGCTATTCAATGGAACCAATGGCGTATAGAGAACGCTTTTACTGATCATGAACCAAGAGTAGACCATCTAAAAACCGAAGCATTCAAGTACCTCAAACACTATGGCGTATCAATACAAATGGCCAAACAGAGAGGACTTGAAACTATTGTTATTGGAAGTAGTTCAAGATATGTTCCAAGATCTGCTGTTGTAGCTGCTAAAGCTGAGGGCATTCAGGTTACTGGTCTTACTGGCGGCATCTTTCCAATGATGGATGGTCCTGCTTCATTTATGATATCACAGGACGGAGAACATTGTGAGCAGACAAATGAGTTGTATACAGAGAGACATGATTGGCGGAACCACGAAACGAACCATAAGCGCATTAATGCATATCGAGCCTGGTGGTTAGAGAATCGTAGAACGAAACATGAAAAAGCATCACAGGGAGTTGCCTTTAAACCAGAGTTTGTCATAGACAATCCGTATGTCTGGTTTATTCAAATTCCCCAGGACGCAGCATGTTATACATGGTGGCTTAATCAGCAGGAAAAAGAACAAGCAATCGAAGATATCCATGATCTAGATGTATACGTGAAAGGGCATCCATATGGGAACCCGAGACAAACACAAAACTTCAGGCCATCGCGAGTTATTCCTTCCAAAGTAAACATACACGATGTCATGCCTTACTCCGGTGGAATTGGTTGCTATACAAGTGCAGTCGGCATTGAAGCATGGTTATATGATAAAGACGTGGCAGTATATGGAAGACCCTGGTATGCACAAAATGGGCTTGTTGCTTCTTCATTTAAAGAATTACAAGACGGATTCAAGTATGACGAAGAGGAACGTCTTCGATTCCTTGACTACTTTATCTTTGAGTATTGCATGCAGAAGGTAGATGGAAATGCACAAGCGGTGGTTGATAGACTTCAGTGGAGATAGTTTATGGAGATTACACCCAAAGTCTATGGGGCAACACCCTCGTTTAGTGATGCCATCTGTGTGCATATACCGGGAGCAATTGGTGATACAATTGTAGCCCTTTCAGAGATCCTTAATCTCGAACGCAAAGAGATTGTCTTTGTCATTAGTAGCAACAAGTGCAAGCAAGAACGATTAGACATGTGTTTTGCATTCCGCATGTGCAAAACAGTTCTAGATTTTAGTGATACGTCCTTAGCATCGTATCGTAAGGAATATCCACACGAATCGCTTAGTAAATATATTGAAGACCAGTACGGATGTGAGTTCATAGCATACGAACCAAGACACTGTATTAACATAGACAACTTGAGACATTTTTCAGAAAGCGACTTCTCATTTGGTGAAAGTCGCTTTTGTTTTGATTCAAAATATGTACTTGCACAACCAGTCACAAGATGTTATAAACCAGCACGACACAAGAAGGACTTTCCTTTCTTTCGTGAGTTATCATGTCACATAGCAGAGGTTACCAAGCTTCCAATATATACTATAGGACATCAGAACGATGTGGAAGCTCTTAAATCTATACGCGGAGGCATAAAGAATAACTTAGCTGGTAGAACGACAATACTTGAGGCAATGCATTTAGTTGCTAATGCTGAGTTAGTCATTAGCACAACAACATGGAGCGGATTGTTTGCGGCTGCAATGAATCGTAAAGTATGCATGTTATTTAATAAACGAGAAACTCCTTTCTACTGGTATTTTGAAAAACTAGGAGGATATAGCCCAGGTATCATCAAAGAGATAACCAACGAGTTAGAAGCACGAAAATATTTTAACTCTATAATGAAGCGGAGATAACGCCAATGGAATCATTGAAAGCAATTGTGATGCCAGGGATTGGAGATATTGTTTACGCTTGGTATAAGCTACAACACTATCAGAAGTTAGGATACAAAGTTGATCTACTTATACCTGACAACAAACCTCAGAGGGGTCATCAGTTACGTGGGATGATTGGTGGAATAAACTCGATAGAATTTATTAAGGTTCCGCACTTAGATCGATTCCGTCTTATTGATCCTGTTTCACTCATTGAGCCCAATCCAACCTGTTTATTCGAAGGCATTCCCCTTGCTCATACAAACTCATTTATCGAAGCCGGAATACACATGAATGACTTCATGAAAGAAGCTCCGGTTGATTATGATATCGATTTCAAGATCAATCCAATGCAACTGAAAAAAGCCGAGGATATTACCAAGAGATTCGACAGAAATATATTCCTTTACACTTCTTCTGTGAGAACAAATAAGGTAGCTCAAAACAGACCGGACCCAACCTTTTGGGTTCGTATTGTGAAACGATTCATAGGCGAGTATTGTATGGGCATGCATACGGCTGTACATTTAGTTGGTGCAATATATGATAAGGATTTGATGGAGCTTGTATCGCAACAGCTTACAAGGTCCAAACTAAAGCATTATTCATATATTGACCAGGACTTGAGTTTTGTGTGCGGCCTACTTAAGCTTTGTGACGCTGCTTTAGTGCACGAGTCTGGATTCATTATTCTTGCGGATCTTTTGAAAACCCCATGTTTAGCTATGTATTTTGAGGGTTTCTATGATCGCAAAGATGAAATGCTTCCATATACAGGCATTGTGTCGCCGGCTGCGTATGACGAGAAGCGAATGGTTGCCGTCATGCATTACGAAGAAATTAATGCTGTCAAATACAAGCTCAAGGAACTCAAAATTAAGTAGGAGTAGTAAACATGATTTCTAAGCTAGAATTTGATCATAAGGAGTTCTTGAAAGACATAGTCATAGAAGAGGATGCTAATAAAGAATGGTATCTATCAGATGACTATTATGCTTGGTATTATACTTATGGTTTTACCATCAAACCAAAGAGCATCTTTGAGGTTGGCGTAAGATACGGTTACTCAATGGCTTGTATAATCAAGGGATCCGTTGACGCTGGCGTTGCACCAGAACTCGTGATCGGCATTGATAACGAGGAAGATCATGGCGGATCGAATACGGCAGCACTGCAATCGCTCAATAGTTTATTCCCAGAGATCAATGTTCAGCTTATAACAAAGAACGTATATCGTGGATTACCTAAGATAGATCATAGGTTTGATCTGATCCACATTGACGCAGCACATCATGTATATCCAACAATACACCATCTTGACCAAGCCTATCGCATGCTGAATCCGGGCGGATATATTGTAATTGACGATATGGGGTCCAAAATCACATATGGGATTTCATCTGACACGTGTCATAAAGCTGTGCAAGACTTTCTATTATATAGGTTTAGAGAGTGCAAGCAATATACTTACATCAATAACTTTAGAGGTCATGTGATTTTGCAAGTCCCCTAAAGTCAGATTTACCGGAACTTTATGTTCCTTAAATATGTACATGGGACGGCATCTATCATGTGCGAGTATTTGGAACCAGCAGAGGGAATTGATATAGAGCTTTATGATATGTCAAGCAAGAAATTTGGAAATTATTTATGTAACTCATATGGGGAAGAAGCAGAATTTTGGTATTATGAACCAATGGGTGTTGGTTACGTAAGCCCACAACTACCATATGCGGAGTATTGTAGCTTGTATGATAGTGATTGGTACCACAATGAATGGATGGAAAGTATCAAGCATCCCATAACATCTGAACGCTTTGATTCTGATGTAAATGTAGCCAAGATCAGAATAAGTGAATATTCTCGTAGACTTGGTAGTTTGAAACATTTGGGGCCAGCATTAGATGTTGGGTGTAGTAACGGTGCATTTGTTCAAGAGATGTTGCATCAAGGATATGAATGTGTTGGCGTTGACGTAGCTCCCGGTGCCGTGGCCGAAGCACAAACTCGCCCACTGCTTAGTAAGAATCTATATGTACATAATTTTGAAAGCCAGCCATGCAAAGAGCTAAAACACCAATACTATAATATAGTATTGTTCCACGATGTTTTTGAGCATCTATATTATCCAGGTCGTACCCTTAGAAATATTTGTGAATGTACCCCTCCGAGATTCACACTTATCGTAGATATGCCATGCTTGGATTCAGGGTTAGCAAATGGTATTGCTGGCTGGAAACATCTTTGGGGTCACACACATCCTTATCTATACACAGTTAGAGGATTAGTGAATATTGTCTCTGCCGTTATGCAATCTGTTAGAGTATTGCAAAGCTATTGCCCAATCCCCGATAAGCGAGTAGTGATAATGGAGTGCCACAAAAGACCCTACTAAAATTATGTTATCTATAACTGTAGGGAGTTGATCAATATGGCTGAGCTACCAATTGCTGCAGATCATATCCAAAAACTAGCGGCAGGCGCTTGGGTTGTTATCCAGATGATCAAGCCGGCTCTTGATGAGATCCCATCATTTAGAGCCTGGTACGATGCTAGGGGCAAGCAATTCAAAAGCCTTATGTGGAGCATTCTTATTCTTGTTTTCACACTAGTTTGCAGTTTGTGGTACTATAAGTTACCATTGGATGATGCGCTTACTGTTTCATACTATGTTGTATTTGGTGCCGCTGGTATCCATGTGACAATCGGACGCACTCTTGAAGCTACCGTAGCTAAGAGAGTCAGAGAAGAAGAATGCGGTGACGAGGAGGGATCATAATGGGAGACTGGTTTAAAAGCGTACTGGATTACGTACGTGCATGGCTCGTGTCTGTGTTCATCTCTAGCCGACAAGAGGCACTTGCTTATCTTGATCGTAAAGTGAAAGAAGCTGACGAGTATACTGATCGCAAAAAGGCAGAAGTAAAAACAGATGCTCTCAGAGAACTTAGTGAAGGATTGGATGAAATTGACGACTATATCCAAAAACACTTCCCATTCTTGCCAGACAAAGCAATGAATGATCTTAAGGCAAGATTAGTCTCAAAAGCTTCTGAGTTCTATGACAAACTATCTGTGGTATCCGAAGAGAAAGAAGATGAAGTTCTTCAAGATGCTGGGAAGTTTGTAAAAGAGAAAATCAATGAAGTCTATGATTTCATTGAAGGAAAGGTAAAATAAATCAATGAGCGATGAAAACGCACAAGAACTATCGCCAATCGGTAGCGAGCAGAGCCTGGAACAAGCAAACAGGCTCTGTTCGTTATTGGCTCAGTCTGCGAACGAACCATCAATCGCATACGAGATCATTCTAAATAACTCTGGCCTTCCAGAGGTAGACAGAAGTTATTATGAATATCTATACGATCTTATGCCTATTGATACTAACGATATTGGCGACAGAACCAAGGCAAACCGATTGATTATGGCAGCTATGAGTTCCCAGAACTCATTGCTCATGAGTGGGCCAGCTAAGTGTATTGGGCCAGAAAAGTGTCCAGTATTTAGCAGATGTCCACTAACAGAGTGTGAAGCCAATGCGCTTTCTGGCGGGCCTTGTATTGTTGAGCTTGCAACTTGCGTATCTGCATTTAGGGGATTAATGGAATCGGTTGCTGAAGATATACATGAAGATATCTCAGCGTTCGATATTGTAAATGCGAAAAACCTTGCTGGCATTGATTTGGTGATTACAAGATGCCTAACCGATATTCACACAAATGGAATCTTCAGTAAGAAAGTTCAGGTATTAGATTCTGGTGCTAGAATTGAAGAACCGATCCCCAACCCAGCCATTGATACATTATCCAAGATGGTCAATGCGAGTGTGAAACTTCAATCCTCTGCTGGCTTTGGTGCTAAAGCCAGGGCGGAACTTAAACTACGTAATGCACAGCGCAAAGCGCAAGAGGGAGTGTCTGGCAACAGAGAGATGGACGGTGGGATACGCGAACGACTTGATCGTATCAAGAAGTTGCAAGCATCAGATGAACAGGCCGGGCAGGTTGTACAAAGCCCGGATCACCAAGAACTATTACGTCGTTCTGTTCAAAACAGAGCCCAACCAAAAGACGAGGAGTAATAAAATGGGAAAGAAAGATGCACCTGTAAAGACTATTGGTAGCCACGGCAAAACAACTAAGGTATTTGTAGGTCCACCATCGCAACAGCAAATTCAGAAAGCGATTGGGGCTAAAGACGTTAAAACGAAGAAGTAGGTGAAATCATGGCATTTGGTGGAGCCAAAGATGTTTTAAATATATTGCGTATGGGCATACGTCCAAGTCTTCGAGGTAATGTTGCAATGTCTAAAGCGTCATTGGCCATCAACGACGCTATATCACCAATAAGCAAAAAAAGCGCACTTGCCACCATTGGTAAAGTAAGCGGTGTTCTTGGTGTGTCTGGAGCTATGGGATATGGTTATGGAGCCGCAACGGCTCCTTACTCTGCACAAACTCCAACTGGTTTTATGGATAGACCCGGCACGATGCCACAAACAGAAAATATGACACTTGCCCTGAATAACCTGAATAAGGCTACATCTGGAACTGGCTATAGAAATATTGACGCGATGCAGCCCAGAGGGCACGGTTTTTACTCAGGTAGAATGAGGTAGGTACAATGAGCGCATCTAATGTTACGGGTAGGCTTTATCCATGGTTGGTCCCTTTGATTGAGGATCTTGCTAATACGCCGGCATCTCAAGTAACCAACGAGCAAATGAACAATCTTTACAAGGTATATCAGAAATTGCACAGACCTGGATATTTCGAACGAAGAAGACAAGCTAAAGTTAGTTTAGAAAATGTGAAGCCTATTCCTTATTCAGTAAACAGTGTATTAGAGACACACTTTAATGGTAATATTGACAATATAAATGCTGAGAATTTATATACTCTTGGTCAAAAACAAGAGCTAAGGGCAAGGGCAAGTAGCGCAGGCGGACGTTCGGCTTATCGACAACCAACAGAAATGGTTCACAATGAATGGAAGCCTTGGGCTAAATTAAGTGGGCCGGAAGGCAATCAAAGATTAGTGGGCGGTCGCGTTCCGTCTTTGATGTCAAAAGAGCAAGTGAAGAATTTCAGTAGGAACGTTAAAGGTTGGGCATTAATGGATTTTGGGTTTCGCATGGCAAGCGGCGAGGGATTAGTTCATTCTGCAATAGGTAGTGCCGCGTTCACTGCTGTGTCGGTTGCTCTTCCAGGACCAACGGCTGCCTACATGCTAGGATCTATGGCTTTCAGTATTGGTAAAGGCAGCGCAGCAAATGCGTATTATAAATCACAAGAACGACAATCATATAATAATATGGCTGTCCAAAGATTTAGCCCCATTCCAACGCAAGATACTGCAGCTTCATTTGAAGCTAAAGCAGCATCTATAGAGAGGATTGCAGCAGCACAAGCTGATCGCTTCTCAAATTATTCGGTATCTAGGGTTGTACGTAGGCAAACGGGAAGTACATCAGAGGTGTGGTCAAGATGAAAACAATCGGTTTGAAGTGGATCCCAAAGACATACACTGACGAGTATCTTGTAAAGCTCAGTGAAGAGCATCAATCGTTTCCATACACAGAGATACCTCAGATACCGCCCATGCATCCCGAATGGGATGGGGGGCAAGACTCCTGGGATCTAGTTCATATCAAAGCCCACCCCATCTTATGGGGCATGGCTCACCTTAATTCTCCATTCTCAACACGAAAGAAAGACGATGAGCCATGGGTACCAAGAGGTCTTCAAATTGAAATGGGCAATGTTGTTTATCCGACATTCTATGAACCTAACAAACGTGTAGCAATCCTTGCTGCTCGCCGTAGAGGTAAGACTGTTGGTGCTGCAGTGATTGTTCTTCACAGGGTAATGGAGACTCCTGGTACACGAGCTTTGATCATTACCCCGGCACCACGACAGCTTAAGAATTTCTTTGAAGATTATATTTGGAAATTCATTGATACTTCTCCAGAGCTTAAGGGCCAAGTAGAGAGAAGAACGGCATCGCCAAACTACAAAGTTACATTCAAGAATGGTAGTTCAATCAACGGATTCTCTACGGGTGCACATGGACAGTCAGACAGAAGCAATACCCTTCGGTCAGAGGGTGCCGATATCGTTTACATAGATGAGATGGATTACATCATCCATACAGCATGGAAAGCGATTGATCCCATCATTGATGATCCGGACGTCAAACCCATAGTTTTGGCAACCACTACTCCTGCTGAAATGTCAGAGGGAGCAAGATTCTATCAGTGGTTCCACAACGAAGAACTATATAAATGTGCTCATGTTTGGTGGCCACTTACCAGAGACCCTGACATTAAGTATGAAGATATGATTCAAATTCGGAATAATGCCGATGATGAGTCTCAGTTTAAACGCGAGTACATGGCTATATGGGAAAGCACAAAAGATTCTGTATATAGCCAGGGTGACATCACAAGGGCTATGAGCAATTATAATTATGGTTCTCCAGAATACGTACACAATGGTAACGTAAAGATTATAGGTGTTGATTGGGATAAGTTTTCATCTGGATCTACCATTGCCGTTGTTGAGTATGACGCAAAGAAGAAAATTACTAGACTTATTGATCGTGAAGACGTACCGCAAGGTGAGTATAGCCTTGATCTCGCCGTCAAGACTGTAGCCAGCATGGCTCGCAAGTATAGGCCGGCAGCTATTTATGTTGATCGTGGTTTTGGTGACTCTCAGATTGAACAACTTATGCTATATGATAAGAAACATCCCGAGCATGGTCTTAATTTCGAAAGAGTTCTTAAACCTGTTCACTTCAACGAGTCTGTTGAGATATTTGAACAACCAAGTGGTCAGTATATCAAGAAACACTTCAAACAGGTTATGGTAAATAGGCTAAGCATTTTGCTTCAGAGGGGAAGGTTCCGCTTTCCGTCTTCAGATGGCGAACTTCGAAATCAACTTAATACTTACAAGATTGTTAGCTTTACTGCTCGCGGTCCCCAGTTCACAAAGCATAATGATCACATGCATGATGCTACGGGCCTAGCAGTATACGGAGTATGGGAACTTTTCTACGAACAAGACTATCGCGCGGGTACGTTAACTATGGTAGACTACATTCCGCCAGAGCGTAATATGCTTGGAGTAAACGCAGCATTAAATGTTGGCATGGTGTCTAGGCGTAGACATTCACAACATAAAGAGCAAATCCCAGTTGGCGGCGGAAGAGATATGGGTCCCGCTAGTAGATCGAGGTCACAAATATAATGCTTACCGATTTCCAGAAATCTTTGTTAAACGATAGGATTGGGATACAACATAAACCAGTCATTAATACAGATTCGTTTATACCAACGGCATCATTAACAATACAAGAAGATGATGTTCGTTATAGATCAATCATGATCGACGACATAATTAAGGAAGCGAGATATAACGGTCTATATTTCAAAACCGCATCTGTAGAACTTAACAAACTTGCCAAAGATGAGGAAATTGTTTTATATGACGTACGAGGTTCCCGTGTCCATATACCTTGGGTTGATTTTAAATACGGCGTGTTAGTTAACCCACAAGCATATGTTATGCAGGCATATACCGGTTATGGTGATGATTATAAAAAACGAACACGCAATGACGGGGCAATAATCAAAGGATCCATTGAAAAAGTTGCCTCCATGCTAGGAGTGGATACAAAGTCCATTAAAGATCACCCAGTCAGCAGAGGTCTTAGTGTCTTGGCAGCTGTGCGCGATAGTGGCGGAGATAGCAACGATTTACTTCAGGGACTGCGTAATATTGTAGATGAATATACCTCAGAAGAACTAGAACAGTGGGGGATCTCTAATGGAGAATGGGACCTTTATAAAACAGTATCAGAGTTAAGTGATATGGTTCCGGTAGATGCTAGATCTTCACAGAGGCTCAACAAAGCATTGGCGTATCAACAATGGATTACAAGTGTAGCAAGTGGCGAAAGCGATGTCATTACGTATATTGCCGAACTTGCAGATAGAATGGATGTGGCCAATGGACGTATCACAGAATTAATAGATGTTGCCAGGGGGAAGGTATCATTATCCGTTGATCAATATGGTGAAGATCCGGTTGCAGAAGGATATAGAATTATTAGCTCAACATTCAGAGGAATTATTGAAAAGGGGAACCGATCTATTAGGGATAGTTTCTCACAAATGATATCTGGTTTAAGTAGGGCCGAACACAAACGAACCAGTTCCCCACAAAGCACATCGTATCTTGGTACGTATGGAGAAAACTTTTTTGAAGAATTATGGATACAGAAGTTCGGAGAGGAATCCAAGTTTCTGATACCGGGTTCTAATGTACAAACTAGTACCGATAAAACACCAAAGATATCCATTCTTGCTTTGGATTCCGATAATCCATCTATTCATCCTGGCTTAATATCTGGATTGCATGTTCCATTGGGGCAGCAAATCGCAAGACAGCTTAGGGACAATGCTGAAATAACGGCTCCCACAGCAGTACGAGCACTAAGTGCTGGTGGATCAATTATTAGGTCTTCAATGGGGGCCATGCAAAATCTTATTATGGCAGCATGGTTTAGAGTGCCCATGTACCACAGAAACATAGAGATCAATAAACAAATACGTATTCTTGAACACGAGCTTGAAAGATCAGATAGTATAGAAGACCTAGAATTAGTCCAACCACTTGCTATTGCTAGAAATATTGTTGATATGGGTAATCAGTTGTATGGAGACGAGAGATCGGTAGATCGATGTATTGTTTCTATAGTACAAAATATGAACAATCTCAGAGATATGAATCAGTTTATTGATCTTGCAGAAGGAGCCAATGTTGCTCGTGAAGTTCTGGGTCACATCGAGCAAAACGGTAACGAATACTCAAGAATAATTACTAGTCCGCGTGTTTCAGAGGAAGAGATGGAACTTTACTTAGCTGACTTAAAGCAAGCCGTTGAAGCACCTAAACTTTCCACTGAAGCACTTATTGCAATGGTTCCTCATATAGAAGAACCCGTAGACTGGGATGGCGATTCGGATCCAGATGCATATTTTGCAGAAATCGTGAAAGATGGTGGTCCACGTGGTCAAGATTAGTAATGATCCAATCATTAACTCAGTACAAGACTTCATGCAAAAAACGGTTGGTAGCAGACAACCATACATCTACAATGGTCACTTATCATGGTCTAGAGAACCTGGATCAGAAGAGATTGCAAAGATCAACTATGTGTTTTATACTATCCCATTAGTGATAATGATTGCTCCCCAAAAACCAAGATGGCGTTTCTGGTTACATAAAGCTTACTTGCGAGATATCGCAGAAATGAGTAGAACGGTTCAGATATTGACCGACAATCGTATTCCGGTTCTTGTACTAGAAAAGAAAATACCAATAAGCGAAGAAAAGCTGAACGGCGTCTTAGCCCATATAGGTTCTTTCATTGATGATGAGGTGCGTATCAATGTCTAGGTACATCATTAACACAGGGTTCCCGGCAATGGATTTGTTAGCTAGTGGCGGCAAACGTACCGAAGCCCTAACTCGCTCAGGTCTTGTGGCAGTGAATAGAAAGAACTTCTATCCATTTAGAAGTTCTTCTATCACCCCCAATATCAATAGACCATATACTGACTTCTATACCATTTACCGCGCTATACGGGTGGATAGTTATATTCGTCAGGCTATTGATAAATTCTACGAAGGCATCCTTCGGGAAGGATGGACACTTAAGGGTAATACTCCAGAGTCTATTGATTATCTATATAAGAGGTTTCGGATTTTTAGATTTGCCACCAGGCATAAATATACAATCGATGAAATGATTAAAGAAGCAGCCAGAGATCTTGTACAGTATGGGAATATATTTGTATTGCGTTCGCGCTATAGATCTGCGAACCCCATACCTGGATTAAAGTTATCTCCGATATTTGGTTACTCAAAACCAATCTCTGGTTACTGGATTATCCCCGCTCGTAGTGTAAGAATTGAAACAGACGATACAGGAAGACCCATCTCATATGATCAATATGATGGGGAACGCAAACTCCATTCTTATCCTTCGTCTGATGTTATGCATTTCAAGTATTCCGCCGATGGGTTTGAACAGTTTGGCCATAGCGTTATTGAGCCGGTCATTGACGATGTACGTATCTTGCGGGATATGGAAGGAAATATTGCTGAGCTTGTGGCTAAGTACTTATATCCAACATATCATGCACAAGTTGGAACATTAGATAAGAATGGAACAATACGTCACCATGATGATTCGGAAGTGCAACACATCATGGGTCTTATCCAGAATATGGCTCCAGATGGAGTACTTGTAACCGGGCCTCACGTTGAACTGAAAGCTATAGGTGCAGAGTCACAAGCAATCAGAGCTAGTGAGTACTTAAAAGCTTCTACACTACGAGTCATTTCTGGTATTGGCACAGACGTTGTTTCAATGGGCCAATCACAATATTCCACAGCATCCAGTAGCGAGACGGTACAAGCTAGTCTTCACTCTAGGATCATTGCGTTCCAGGTTATTCTAGAATCGATGATGGAGATTATCGTATCCGAACTTCTTATGGAGGGCGGATTTGATATTATAGAAGATGCGAACCTAGAAGTTAAGTTTATGTTCAAGGCAGTAGAGAAAGAATCAAAATACAAAGAGCAGGCTAATCTGCTTGGCCAATTCCAAAATAATGTGATATCCATAGATGAAATTAGAGACGCCCTTGGTTTACCATATGCCACTGACGAAGTTCTTGATCGTATGAAGTTTAGGCTTATGGATGAATCTATGATGGAACTCGAAAGCGAGTTAGCGCAAAAGAATCAGCCAGTTATGCCTGCTGGACAACCTAATGCAAATGCTAAAAACAGTTCTTCAGAATCACTGTTAGATATCATGTCTAACATTCTTGAAGCTCTTTATAGTGTTCGCATTAATGGGTATATTATTGAAAATAGAGAAGCAATAGGAAACATGATTCAAGCAGTTGAAAGAGATCTTAAAATACTAAGGGATCCCGTTCTGGAAAGATATTGGGCAAGATTCCTGGAGGGAGTCTCCACACTAGATGTGCAAATGAATACAGAGGAGGTTGATTCTATAGTCGCTGGTTGTGCTACAATCATTGAAATCATGGCTGCAGAACTGCACAAGGCTTAATTGTGTTATCTATCAATATTGAGGGATACGTGAGGGATTAACATGGATAAGTGGACAGTTTACAAGGAACATTTCCACCTTGAACTCATGGGGTCAGACCATGTCTGCGACCGCATGAGAATTCTAGAATCAACCGTACCTCAAGTATTGTATCCTTTGACGAATACTATGCATGCCGAGACCATCACTAGGAACTATACATACTATACTTCCAAAGCTCTTAGAGGCAAGTCGTCTAATAACTCGGGTGCATATTCGTTTACTACTCCATACAATACTCCCTGGGTAGAAGACCACATTACCAGTAATGGGATATTTGGATCTGGTAACCCAATCAAGGTTTATGGTCGGACAGTATCTGCCAAGTTTGTAAATAGTAAAAACGAAGAACTTGGTGTACTTAAAACAACGCCGGCTATTGTAGATGAACAAGCAATTATGGAGATCCTTGATGGTCGCTGGCGTACGGTATCTATGGGGTCTAGAGTAACAAAAGCTTCTTGTAGTGAATGTGGAGCCGATCTAATCAATGATCCATGCGATCACTGGCGTGGAGACATTGGCAAAGAGGGCAATCCCATTCACCACGTAATGGAAGAAATTTTCAACCTAGAGGTCTCACGTGTGACCGTACCTTCGGATCCCGGAGCTATGTTTGTTGACAATCCACTTGCGAAAGAAAGTGCAAGGGTACAAGAAATTCCAACACAGCAATGCTATCTTTGCGCTGGCATGATCAACGAAGATAGATTGCGTGTACTTGAGGATGGAAGTTGGAAACCCCTTGAGCTTTCTAATCTAAGTGATAGAATACCTGACATTGTTGCGGACGTTATGATTGGACACGTCCGATACGCTGAGAGTATAATGAACGAACTCTGCGTATAAGGAGCGTATAATGCAAAACTGTATTCTATATATTCAAGACAAAACCACCATGAAGACGATTCCGCTTTTCACTGTTGAAAGCGATTCGGCTTCAAAGTTAGATATCGAGCAAGCTCGTGATTTTGTCGTGAAGTCTCCTTTCTATGCTGAAGCTGAGCGCAAGGAGATTCTCGAATCACTTAAGGGGATGACGAACGGGGACTCGTGGAAAGAATCAGGATTCCCTTATGGTCTCCCGGTTGATAGTGATAATTACCCTGTGCTTTATTACTTTGTGAAAACGGAGAACTTCAGCATGGACAATGAGGAAACCGCCGTTGAGGCAGAAGAAGTTCAAACTGAGCGTGAGGTTATTACCCAAGAGGAATCGCATGACGAAGAATCTTCGACCAACGATTCTTCTGAAGCCGAGGATGCTACTACAGATCCAGAGCCAGAGGAAGAAGAAGAGACTGAGTCTGTAGAACCTATTGGAGAGGAAGTCCAGCAGTTACTCGTAAGCCACCAGCAAGAAGCGGTGGAATTTGCTGCCATCGCGTTAGCCGCTCTAAGGAAACTAAATAATCCCCAAACATCCCTCACCGAGAGTATTGAGCGATTCAAGACGAGAGGCTTGGCTTCGCTAAGCGACTCGATTCAAGATGAGCTAGATAAATGCTCTCTCCCTCAAGTTTCCGAAGAAGGCTTCGAAATGGTAGATATCCCTGTAAATCGTGAGGCTATGGACTCTGGGGAAACCGAAGAGCCCAACGACAGTGTTGAGGAAGTCCAAGAAAATGAGGATGACCTCGCCGACATCTTGAACTTTTAATTAGGAGGATATTCAAATGGCGTACCCAAGCATGGGATGGAGAGGCGTAGATGGGAGTACGGTTGCCCCACTAAGCGTTATCAATCCTAATCTCTTTGCGGTTTCGGAACCCTGGGATGTCGCCGAGGACCTTGCTGTTCTTGGGCGAGACGTTAATCGCCATGACTGGCTAATCGTTATCCCGAAGTTCACCATCGTGGCTGCGTTGGCTACAACTCGCAGCACGTCTGGTCGAACCAAGCTAACCATTGCTAATGGCGTCGGCACCAACAACCCCGTCGGGGTTGTGGCGGATAACGTAGCTCGCTTGGATCAGAACGGACCCAGAGGGGACATTCACAACCCCAACGTACTTCGTCACCACTATATCGAAACGCTGTACCTCAGTGCTGTTCAGGATGCTTTTGGTAACCTAGTCCGTGGCGATTATCTGGCCCCTGACACTCAGGGACGTCCGGTAAAATTCATCGAGCGTACCACGCACGTAACTGCGGCTGCTGCGACAGGAACTTCTCTAACCGTAGATCTTGCCGAAGCAACGATCAATGGACTACCTCCAGTTGATGTAGAGGTACTTGAGGTTAATTCAGGTGCACCTTCTCTGTTCGCGTCCGCGAATGTAGGCACTCCTGCTTACTCAACCGGTGACGAGTGCTATCAAGTTGCGCTTTCTAGCACTACGAATGGCCGTCAGTATATTGTTAGCTATACGACCGGTCATGCGGAAGCGATGCGTGTTGGGCAGGTTACTGGAATCGAGACCCTAACCGACATGGCTTCTGACTGGATCCGTTGGGTTGAGGCTGCTACATTCCCTGGTGCTTTCCAGTGGTATGCACAGCCCAGACTCTATACTGCGGTGTCCAACGAAGTCATTTCTCTTGACGACGAAGGCTCAGAAGTTTCGCTAACGTATTCCAACCTAGATCCTCTATATCCGATTACGGTAGAGTACGCCAGCGATGGTGCTACCTACGTTGAGCAAGAGACCCTGTCAATTTCGGGTATCTGGAACAACGGTTGGCATGGTACTTATTATCAAGTTAATCTGCGCGATGGCACGATTACTCTTGATGATGATTACTTTGACACCACGGCGTGTACTGCGGCAACTCTACGTGTAAGCTATGCGTATCAATACCCATATGGTCTTGGTAGCTTGGGGCCAACTGGGATTCCAGGGCTAACTGATGGTCGCACTTCTGGTGGCGGTGCTGGTGTACAAGCCGCTTACGATGTAAGCGGTAGTGCTGGACGCCTGAAGTGGGAAGTCATCTGCTAATATAGGAGGAGCTTAAACAATGGCTGCGAACATTTATGAAATGCTAGAATCAAAGGCCGGGAGCCTTTCCCAGAACCTGGAGTCATTTGGCTACAAGGGTTCTGCCGGTCGCGATAACTACAGGAAAGCCGTTGAGGGTGTTCGCCGGCTCCTCGCCAATGAGGTCCAGAGTCCCTCGAACGTTGGTTTCCTGAAGGCCACTGAGGCGTTAAATACGCCCGACGCCAGTATCGTTCTGCGTCATGCTATTTCCGAGATCTTGCTAATGCCAGTAGAACCAGCCTATATTGGTCTGAATCTACTTGCGAAACGCATTAGCTCTCCAGATGTTGTAACCTGGAAGATTCCTGCGTTCGGTGCTGTTAGAGCGCAGCGACTCTCTTCAGGGCAGAACTATCCCGAAGTTCCGCCTAGCTTCCATGAATACCAGATGAGCATTGAGCTCGAAAAACATGGTGTCATGGTAGCAATCACGGATGAAATGATCCGCGATAGCAAGTGGGCTCTTATGGGCATGCTACTTGAAGCTGGCCGCAATGCCCTTTATCGTCTAGCTGAGCAGGAGATCTTTGAGCTTCTTGAAGATAACGCTCATATCGTATTCGATAATGCTGGTGCTGCCACCGATACGACTGGTATTGGTGCTGCTGGCACGGCAAACAATACCCTTAGCCTATTCGATATCTTTACGATGATGGCTGCGATTCTTGATAATGAATATACTCCCGAGTATATCGTTACCAATACGCTTGGTTGGGTAATGTTTGCTCGTCACATGGCTCTATGGGATATGGCTCGTTATGCTGGTAATGTACAGGGTATTCCCCTACTTCCGGCTAATCAGAGCAACTTTGCTTCCAACTTACCATTCGGCCTAACGCCTGTGCTCACTCCTTTCGTCACTCATTCTGGTCGCACTACCCCAGGAACTACCCCTTATACCACTACGGTATTTGTTGGGGATAGCTCCAATCAGATTCTATTTATTGAAACTGATGGTGGGCCTTCGCTAGAAGAGTGGCGTGATCCTTCCCGAGATATCGAGAATGCTAAACTCCGCTACTATTGGGGAACTGGTATTCTTGACCAAGCTCGCGGTTGGACCTGTGCCAAGAGTGTAGCTATTGATTTCGAGTTTGGTCCTCTGCAACTGGTCAAGACCATCAGCTAGGATCATGCCTAATCAATATGCTGATTTGGTATAGAACGGTGGAGGGGGCGTCCTTTTCGAAGGGCGTCCCCTTTCACTGAATGTGATGGCGGAGGCGTATTAAAATGCTAAATACACAACCCAAAGTTGTCGCTACTTCACCACAAAACCAAGAGACAGAAGTAGTTCTCAATTCAGCCATCACAATTAGATTCAATACAGACATGCAATCCAGTACATTGACATCTGCTAATATTATTGTTGTTCGCGACGATACAAAAGAACAGCTTACTATTGATACTGTATCGTATGCATCGCGCATATGGACAGTCACGCTTGCTGATGATCTACCAAATGATACTAGAATTGTTGTAACTATCAGTGAAGACGTAGAAGATTTGATTGGTAGAGACCTCGTTGTTCCGTATGTGTTTTCGTTTGAAACTGCTTCTGAATCAGAGCTTGGTACACCGGTTGTGGTGGAACCATCTCATGGTTCGGTTGTAACAGTATGGCCTACTATAGCTGTAATTGTAGATGGCGCTGTTTCATACGAATATCAGGTTTCAAAGAACCCAACAATGATTCCTCTTGAAGCGGGTCCTTCATACGATGCGAATACCACTTATTATTGGAGAGGAAGAGGTATTGATTCTGAGGGTAATGTATCTGCCTGGTCGGAAATCGCACAGTTCTGGTTTGGATCAACAAGTTATCCAACATCAGAAAGTGCAGAGTTCATGCCCCAGGAAAGACTTTTCGCTATCTATGATATTACACCCGAGCCGGAGTTCAACATCTCTAGCACAAGCTTTGCTGAGATTGGTGTTGAGTTCACGACACAACCAGACCCATCTCTTGTTACAACCACAAACTTTATTCTAAGACGTACACATATTACTGGCATGGTGGCTGGGACTGATCATTCAGATGATCTTTCATATACAGTAAGCATTGATCCGCTAAATTCATATCGGGTCCTACTAACCGTGTCTAGTTCACTTTCAGATAATACAGAGATTGAACTTAAGATTAGACGACTTGTTGCTGACGTCGATGGTAATATTCTGGGACAAGACCAGAAGATTAGATGGAGCACACGACTAAGCCCATTATATGTAACACCACAAGCCCTAAGAGCAATGACTGGCAGTTTATTCGAAGACATGCATATGTGTATACATAAACCTGATGAGTATTTCTACCGTCACATCGTAGCCCAAAGCGCAAAAGCGAACTACCTTTCAATCATGGAAGATAGTTCAACATCAACACCAACAGTTTCTGATGTCTATGACTGGGACGGAGATCTTACATATACGTTTTTAAGATGGGCTCAACTATCGTCTCTACTAAGCGTACTAGATGCGTTGTATCTAGAGCTTATTCCATTAACTGGTGTTAATGAAAGACTTGGTGATCTATCTGTGTCCCATAGTATCAACCTTGAGATGCTAAGAGATTTCATGGATAGACTATCAGAGGAAATTGCAGATATAGAATCATCAACATTTACATCTTCATCTGCGTATGGTATAAAAGGAGCGTACTATATACCAGAGTATACCGGAGACTATTCATTTACTCCCAAGCCAAATATCGGAAGAGTACATGAATATCCACTTGGTGGCAGATAATCATTGTTAATGGAGCTATATAATGCTCATACTAACAAGAGGCTATGGTGAGTCTGGGGATACTGGCCTAATAGTTACAGCGGGCTTCGATCTTTCCATGGTCGGAATTCGTCCGTCTCTTCCTCGTAATCGAATGGCATACATTGATAACGATGTGCCTAGATCCCACCTTGAGGAACATCTTGATAGGATTCTTGGTAAGTACGGTCACTATGTATTGTACATTAGAACTGATCCCAAATTTACATGTCGAACATGTTGGGATCATGCTACAATGAGCCCCGGTGACGCATCTTGTCCCGAGTGTTTGGGTACTGGTCACAAACTAGTATATGAGAAACATCTCATGAGAAAGAGTGCTCCATATTCTCGTGGTATAGCCGGAGACGAAAAAGCTCCATTTGGCATTATTGATACTGGTCTTGGTCAGTTTGTATGTAAGTATCAAGTATTTCCGCAAGTGGGAGACTTGATATGCGAAGCAGAATGGGACGTAGATAGACCTTACGTACTAACAGCAGGTGTACCGATAAAAGTATCGGATCTATATAGAATCACAAACACAACATTACTACGGTGGGAAGATGGCCGAGCGCTTTTATTCTGGTGTCAGACAGAAAACGTAAACATGGAAATGCAAAAGATTGAACAATCTATTATTCAGAACGCTAGCTTTAGCAATAGAGATACAGACGATGTTAACCTATCATTTACCGTGAATAGCAGAGTCCCTGCTGGGAAAATAATCTAATGATGGCCATTAGTGAAATATATCCAGCAACAGGCATGGAAGGCCAGTATGTAACGATCAAGGGACTTGGCCTTAGTAATTCGCCACTTGTAACTGATGGTGTTGTTTTCTCTAATAATGTAAAGGTTGTTCCGGCCAATGTAGTGTATTGGTCTGATGATCTTATTAGGCTAATGATCCCCATGGGCGCTATTACTGGGGATGTATATGTTATATCAGAGGGTATTGCAACGAACTCTTTATTCTTTGAAATAATCTCTGATACAATAGAAATCGAAGTTACAACAGAGTTACCAACGGCTATTGCACGTACAGTACAGGTGTTGTGTTATAATCTAAAAGAAGCCGTGAAAGGTTACATTGGACTGACCGTTTATGAACTTGAGAACATACGAGATGCGATTACTCGTGTACTTGAAACGACACAGGGATTCACCGAAGCTAGGTTTGATATGGAGTTCTATCCAATGCAAGGATTATTGCTTGTGGATCTTTATATTACTCCATATGGGTATATTGAAACAATTCATGTTCCCATAACGATCAAACCGTAGGGGTTAACATGTCTGCTCCCATTAATGGTGATATAGCGATTATTGGTAACGCAATCATGGGTTCAAAAAGCCCAAGAAGATTTTCCAACCACGCAAACATGGCAGACCATTATGGAGCGACATTTCGTGAGCTCTTTCGTATCCCCATCAATGCTTCAGACGGCAAGATAGGTTCGGTAAGTAAAATTATTTTAACCTACAAGCCGCTTAATGCTATGGTGACCGCGTTAAGGTATAAGACAAGAGTAATCACAGAATCGTATTATCCAGATGGAACGGGATCGCTCATTAGTACATCGAACACAACATACAAGAGTTATACAACTGAAATTATTCGTGGCGTAGTTTCATTACACTACAAAGACACAGATGGCACATGGCAAGAATGTACATTTGTAGAAGACTCAGAAACGATTGACCAAGGAGATCATAAATTCAAGTTTGATTATGATACCAACGTTATTACATGTAGTGATATTTATCATAATGGTGTTAGATTTACATGTTTGGCAAGTCACGGTCCACAAGAACTTTTAAGAACAATCAGCTTAGTACAAGACCCAGATGACGTATTTAACCGCACCTTCATTGTAAGAAATGCTGAGGGCGCTCACATCATTGCTGGCATCAATGGAAATGATTATGTTGATGTGATTATCGAATACGTACCAGATCTTTCAACATGTTTATTCCCCGTTACAGTTGACGCCAACACGACGAATATTTACTTACCATCAAACGTATATGATGGCGATGTAAAGATTTGGAATTTAAACTATGATGGAGATAGGATTGAATATACAGAAGTTGAAGATGCAATATCAATGAATCCACAATGGGAAACAGCAGACGTACTTCTAATCGAGGCTACAATCACAACGCCAACAACATGGATAGTACAGTATCGTCCAATTGCTGATACAGCTAGTATTATTCACCGTTGTGCCGAAGAAATGATGAATGGTACCACTGCTGTATTCTACAAGGCGAACGGATATCCTGGTAGTTTTTCAATACCAGTATCTTCGGCAGTAATAGCCGGAAGTGATTTAGCTGCTAACACAACTATTGATTTTGTTACGGATCACAGTGGAGCATGGCTTAACGATCTCAAGATAAGGGTTACGCCACATGCTCTAGAGCTTATGTTACCACCGAGTCTTGGTATGCCACGTATTCAAAAGATTTATCTTTCTGAACGAGCAGCCCTTCAGGCCAACGCTAACAAATATGCTCGTAACATGTCTGAGTTGTGCAAAATGCTTCAGGATCTTTCGCTTGGTATTATTCGTGTAGAATCCAATCCGATCCCTAATGCACGAGCAACGTCTTTGGAGATTTCAACAGACTGGATCTCATGCACTGGGTCTCGTGATGATTATACATCTTTATACCAATACTACTCAGACGAAAATAGATGGTATGACTTTGAAAGAGTATACGACTCGCTTGCTGACTTGTATCCTGTTATACTTCCACTTGGTTGTCATACCAACTACATACGTAAATCACCCTCGGATATTGTTTCATTTGAAGCAGTGTTATCAGAGGGTAACGATGACTATATATAGGAACATCACATGAGATGGAACGCAGTCGGTCCTATTAGTCCAGAGAGCGGAGGAGCAAAAGCTTTTTATCCTTTTGCTGGTAAATGTATTTACACGTATATAGATGAGGAAGATAGTCATAATTTGAAATTGGTTCAGCCAAACGATAAACCAAATGATAATTGGGATCGTAAAGGTTACTACATATCCAGTGTCTTTGAACTTCCTCAAAAGGTTCCATTCAATACTTTGGTTCCTTCGATAAGTTATCCAATCAAGATTGGTGTGTATACAGAATTGATGGCTGCTGGATGTTCGGTAGATGTTTATTACCGAACAATTAGTAGTCAGATGTTAAGTCAGATCACATCATCGTCTTGGACATATCTTGATGAGATTGCGGAAAGCGAAGAGATGGTTGAGGAAGAGTTGACTGGATTGCTTAGCCCATTATGCATTCAGTTAAAGCTAGAACTAACAGGCGTTGCTACGTATTCTTCTGGTCAGTATACAATCACGGCAACCCCAATAGTTCAGGCTATACAGATTAGGTATATTTTTCACTAGGCGGATGATATGGGCGGACTAGTTCAACAACCGGTATCCGATAATAAAGTATCATACATGATGATCTTTAAGGTCGCTAAAGATACGCAGACTGAGCTGTATCTTGCTTCTGGCGAAAATCAGACTGATGGATTTGACGTATATGATTCCGGTACCGCTATAGTCGTAGACTCAGATAAAAATGAGCAGACAATAGATTTAACTGATACAACCGATGCTACCGACTTACTTCCGTACATGGTTTTAAGTGGAACGTATTATGTTAAGGCCAGAGTAGTTATGGAGCCATCGGTTAGTGTTTATCCGCCAATATATATCATCACTGATGAGCCAACAAATGTAGAAAACATCTCAGAGAACAATTCAGATGGAGTTCTAATTCCAACACTGGGTAACGACATAGAGGTACTTAGCTACGTAGACCAGGTGGGTCGTTATCTTTCACAGAACTATGGGGACACATTTACTCCTAACTTTGTATTAGAAACTCCACCACCAAGAACACCAATTAACGCTCTGAACTCAACAGAGATAGAAAGTGCTCAGATATGTTGGATGTTAGACATTGCATCATTCAGTCAATGTTGGTCATACGATGATAGCAACATATCATATAACGAAGATTTTGTTATAGACTGGACATATAAAGAACACATGCAAACATGGAGTGTCTTCCATGATGGCGAAGATTTCTCTACTATGTTATCAAGATATAGTGATGGTACTGGTGGGTTTAGGGATTCGTCTAGGGTAGTAGTGAATATAATTTCCAGTAGCAGTTATGTGCATTTAGATTTAACAGGTAGATATACGCCAATTGATCTTTCAGATTTCTTTGATTTAGATACTTGTGTGCAGATCAATGTGATATCATATATGCCACCGGGTCTAGAGAATGTACAGTATTCTTTGACCTCAGAAAATCCAAGCAATATTATTGAACTAGGAGGGTTTGAAATGGAGTCAGTGGCTTTCACCGTAGAGCCCGGTACGCTAGGTATCACATCTGGTATGCCGGTAGTAGTTGATCCCACAGATGCTACTAAAGGTGTATCAGTAGATAATCTTGCTAGCATCACGACCAAACTGCTTGGGATAGCTTCTGAGCATGAGGTTGGTTATCTAGGTAGTAGTGGTGTGGTGGTTGTTGCACAAGGTCCTGTTTCTGGTGTGCCCATTACGTTGCTTCCATATACGGCGTATTATGCCGATGCGTCCGTAGATGGGTATACAACCGTGGATCCTGGTGATGGAGATGAGGACGATCTTTATCTAGGCATCCCAATTGCCCCAGGTGAGTTTTACGTAGACCTATTTGATGTTCGCGAAACATCTGGGTTGGCAGCAAGAGTTATTACTGTTCCTCGTTTT
>JAGVVH010000005.1 GCA_019135895.1 Bacteroidota bacterium
TCTTGCAATCAGTGAGATAGAAAAGAAATGGACAATGCCTGTAAAAAACTGGGCTATTGTTTTGAATCAGTTTATTACTATTTTTGAGGATAGGGTGCTGTTATAATTATGAAAACTCAATTGTCATTTACACAAAGTATTGTACAGTGCCTAAAAAATCGGTTTATCTGGCTATCAGTGAGATAGAAAAGAAGTGGACGATGCCTATCCAAAATTGGGCAATCGTTTTGAATCAGTTTATTACTATTTTTGAGGATAGGGTGCTGCTGTAATTATGAAAACTCAATTGTCATTTACACAAAGTATTGTACAGTGCCCCGTTTAGATAAATGAATGAAATTGTAAAAGTTAGGAGGGTCTGCTCTTTTCATTAATTTGAAAAATAATCCAGTATACTTCAGAACAGTGGCATGTATAGTACAGAATATTAAGCCTATAATGATATTCTTCAATGTTTCAATCCACTCACCCGCATGGGGTGCGACTATGTTACACATGAACAAATGCAAAAAGGCCTAGTTTCAATCCACGCACCCACATGGGGTGCGACCTGTTCCGCCCTTGCGAACTTCTCCATAATCTGCGTTTCAATCCACGCACCCACATGGGGTGCGACGCAAGCCCGGCCCCGTCTGGGTTGTTTGCAAATGTTTCAATCCACGCACCCACATGGGGTGCGACCTATTTTCAGGAGTCCGGGCTTGTTTTACCTGCTTTGTTTCAATCCACGCACCCACATGGGGTGCGACATGCAACGGAGGAATATGCGGAAATCTATCGGCGTTTCAATCCACGCACCCACATGGGGTGCGACTTCAAGTGTTATAAGCTGCTGCATATCATCATCGGGTTTCAATCCACGCACCCACATGGGGTGCGACTTTTCTTCATACCTCTTTTTCTCCATGTCGGCAGTTTCAATCCACGCACCCACATGGGGTGCGACACGATATAAATTAGATTAGTACCGTAAATATACAGTTTCAATCCACGCACCCACATGGGGTGCGACTTGAGAAGTGAAATAACGTATAATTTATTATAACTGTTTCAATCCACGCACCCACATGGGGTGCGACCTCAGATGCCAGGAACAAGGCAAACGCCCCTTGCTGTTTCAATCCACGCACCCACATGGGGTGCGACCAAAGGGCTGGAAAACATAATCGCCTATGCCGAGTTTCAATCCACGCACCCACATGGGGTGCGACAAGAGTACGAAAAGCTGATAGCTCAGGAACAGGCGTTTCAATCCACGCACCCACATGGGGTGCGACTTTTGAATGGTTAATTTTCGCTGTCTTCCGGCATGTTTCAATCCACGCACCCACATGGGGTGCGACCTTGCGATTGATTAGTCGGCAGGTTGTCGAAATGTTTCAATCCACGCACCCACATGGGGTGCGACCTTGCGATTGATTAGTCGGCAGGTTGTCGAAATGTTTCAATCCACGCACCCACATGGGGTGCGACTGGATCCTGCCATTATAACAGTTGATATTGTGCCGTTTCAATCCACGCACCCACATGGGGTGCGACCCTGATGTTCCGATTAACCGGGTAACTCTCAAAAGTTTCAATCCACGCACCCACATGGGGTGCGACACCGCTGTTTCTCGGCTTTCCGGGATGTGAGAAGTTTCAATCCACGCACCCACATGGGGTGCGACCCTTTATCGTTGCCGAGCCTTTTGAAGTGATAGAGTTTCAATCCACGCACCCACATGGGGTGCGACAGTGACTGGTCTGAATTCAATGAGCGCTATGGCGTTTCAATCCACGCACCCACATGGGGTGCGACGTATAGCGCTAACTAATTTATCAACACGGTCATGTTTCAATCCACGCACCCACATGGGGTGCGACGCTAATAATTTTAGCAAGCCTACTTCTTCTGATGTGTTTCAATCCACGCACCCACATGGGGTGCGACCGCCAGAGGCAATAATAATCCCGCCTGCTGTGTGTTTCAATCCACGCACCCACATGGGTTATTATGAATAATAACGCTACATTTTTTCTTAATGTGCTTATTTCCAAGGATCGCGATATCCCCAATAAATTAGCCATAGCTTCGACTTCGCGCAACTTGTATTATACGGTTAATGGTCCCTCAGGATCATAACTTTCTTTCGCTCCAATATGTTCAACTTTAGTTTTCCAGTTGCTTCCAAGAAAATAATATCTGATACTATCTTTTTCTTTATTAATAATACTTTCCAACCGATGTTTTAATTCTGCAAATTGAGCTGGATCCACTAAACATTCAAATACAGAATTTTGAACACGTTGCCCATAATTCACACATTGTTTTGCTACATATCTTAATCTTTTTTTCCCTGAAGATGTAACTGTTTCTACATCATATGTTATCAATACCATCATAGCTCATTTATAAATGAAAACAGGATAATTATCAAGATCACCCCTGAGATATCTTGCCATCAGCAAGGCTTGGCAATAAGGTAAAAGCCCTATAGGAACTTTTTCTCCAAGATAGGGATGTATAATCTCTTCTTGCTTTCTTTTCTGCCAAGCAGTAATAACTTCTTTTCGTGTAGTATCTTCCATAATAATTCCGCCAGTAGGCTGTTTAATAAAGCCATCCTTGCAAATTTGTTTTCTATTAATTAGTGATAATACTAAACGATCAGCTAAGAACGGTCTGAATTCTTCCATCATATCTAAAGCCAGGCTTTGTCTTCCGGGTCTGTCAACATGAAAGAAGCCCACACAAGGATCCAGACCAACACTTTCTAGCGCTGCCCTAACTTCATGCATCAACAATGTATAAATAAATGAAAGTAAGGCGTTAACATTGTCTAGTGGGGGGCGTCGATTTCTTCCTTCCATAAAAAAATCTTCTTTTTGTTGTAAAATGAGATTATTAAAAACAAAGAAATAAACCGAGGCTGATTCTCCCTCAAATCCACGCAATTCATTCTGATTCATGGCATTCAGAGCTTGCTTTTGACTAAAGGTCAACTTGGAAATTGCATCTTCTAGAGCAGAAGTGTTAACGTTTTGAGCATGATCTCGAATAGCGCGTTGCAAAACAGTCTTTGAATTTGCAATCTTGCCGGCAATGAATAATTGCGATATTTTTAGGCAGCTCTCAGGGTTGTCAGCTACTCGATATTGCTTTCTTCTAAGGAGAACATTGCCTGAGACAGGCCCTGTAACCCTTCCTAAAAAATATCCGCTTTCTGAAACAAAGCTCAAAGCTACCTTTCGCTCAGCACATAAAGACATTAAAGAAGGACTAGCTCCCATAAATCCCATGCATACAATACCCTCTATATTGTGAACAGGAATTCTAAAGCGTTCTTGATTATCAAGCCTTACAACTACATTTTCACCATCCCGACTCAAATAAGCTTCAGGAGAAGTCACAAATAGAGTATTTAATAATTTTCTCAACCAAATTCACGCTTAAGGTAACTGTTTACAGAGATTTTACCATTGATACTTTGAGGCAAACATATATCAAAAAGTGAGCATGATTTACAATGGGGTTTATAAACAGGTAATGGTGTTATTGCATTTTGGAATAAATGGTGCATTTCTTCTGCATAATCTGTTACCTGTTTCCTAAGTTCTTTGGTAAAACGAACCATAGTACGTCGCCGGATTTCGCCATAAAACAAGCATCCTTCCTCCAATTTTGTTCTAAACATCTCTTCTATGCAAATGGCTTGTGCACATAACTGCACTTCATCACGTTCATCAGGTTTGGGTTTGCCTCGTTTGTATTCAACAGGGTAAGGCAGCCACTTACCTTCATTATCTGGCAAACAAATCCCTGTATCACTTCTTTTAAATTCAATTACATCGGTACGACCCGTCAAGCCTAACCGATAAGATATTAGGTTTACTGACCTCCAAACTATTATAGACTCACATGAATACTTTGAATGAGGATCATCTACTTTCTCATGAAGTATTTTACCTTCTGACGTAAAAATATTTTCATTCCACTGTAATTCAATATATGCCAGTGCAAATTGTCTTGGACAAAAAGCAAAATGCTGTATACCTGATAGTTGTATCAAATCTTCTTCGTTATATAACAAACCTTTTTATTCCACTATTATTTAATTATCAATTCATAATAAAGTTCACATACCCATATACCAACATTAAAAGCCATTAATAATTTCGTGATCCAAACCTTCTAGTGTATCTATCTCGAAAGAGCCATCTCCATGTACTCTTAAGCTTTCGTGCACTTTGGCGGAAGAGTATTTACCGGCCTTGCAGCCATGGTCCCACCAAAAAACATTTAATACTCGCATACTTCCTGCAGGACGTGCTGCAGATTCATCGTTTTCAAAAAGCTTAGGAAGAATTGATTTTATAGCATCTGCGTCTTCATTCGAAAATCCTGTTCTCTCAGCCAATTGTGGGTTCATACTGCCATAAAATACATATACCGATTTATCTACGCGATGCTTCATTCCCATCGTATCAGAACTTCTTTTTCCATCGGCTGTTGTTTCACTGTTAACGCTCTTTGTTATTTGGATACTTTCAGGTCGTATAGGCTCTACACTAAAAGCAGAATGGACAGTAACAGGACCTCGTACAGGTATTGAAATGCCTGTGTCACCTCCTCCCATACTTGTTGACTTGAAGGCAAATACCTGGCCAAAGGCTCTGACATCAAACCATTGTTTGCAGGCTGTTTCAATTGTAAGGTTATCTCCTAATACTTTGTCAGCCCTATCTTTTAAGCTTTTTGCGTCATCAACCTTACGTTCATCGCATTGTACAAAAATTGAATACTTATTTTCCCCGTTATCATCTTTTGATTCCAAAAGACGATCTCTAATTTTTCGTTTTAAGCAGACATCGCTCATTTCACCATATCCGTCGTAATCTATCCGTGGACGGTTTCCATTTAGTGGATCACCATTAGGATTAGCTTTTGTAACGCGCAGAATAACTGCAAAATCGATTTTCTTTTCTAAAGTTGCCATATAATTATAATTTTTAGAGTTATTTATTGTTTTCTTCTTCATCAGGAATTTTGGATTTAATTGCTAACCTCTGACAGTGATATCCAAGTAAATATGATCCAGATAGTCGACTATCATTTTCAAAATCACCAGGCAAAAACATAGAATGTACTTCATCAAGTAATTTTTTCATATTGATGAGAAAACCTGGTCGATTTACATTTAATCTTGACTTATATGGCACAAGTGAAGATTCAATGGTCCTCCACGTAGAAAATGGAAAATCTGCAAAACGTTGCATTAAACGAGCTGCGGTAGTTTCACGAGATTCTTTTGCAACATTGAGTGCAATTTCTTCGAGATGTTCGGCAATAGCTAAAAGCCTGCCATATAAATAATCTCGGTCAAATCTTTCTTTTTCAAGTGACATAATTTTTTTTGTTTTATTATCTTTTCTAATCAATTGACAACTATAAAGCGCACAAGCAACACTAAGAGTGCGTTCCCATTCCCAGTAATCAATGCCAATTTTGTTTGAAGCTCTTTTTACAGCTACATTGACTAGGTCTTCAGGTATTTGTCTTCCATCAATAATACATGGTAAAAGCCTTTCAATAGTAGTCTTTTTAAGTTTGTCATCAAGTCTTTTCCCAAAACAAACCTCGGCAATAAGCCGTGGAGCAGGAGCGTAAACCAAATGCCCAGAGAAAAACTTCTTTTTACCACTTGGATCTTTAACAAATTCAAGAAAATGCCAAGCCATATCAGAGTGCCATTTTTCTACTCTATCAAGGAATTCTGATCCCGTCAGCTCACGATAAAAGGTAATCGAAATTCTGCCAGGTCCAACTGAGTCTAAGCCCATTACTACAATTTTTTTTGAGTCATCCAGTAACCCTCTATAACCGGCAATTTTTTTAGTAAGCTTGTTAGCAAAAGTCTGGCCTGCATCATGGGGTGTGTAGGTATTAAGTTCAACGATTTTTTCTTCGTCACTATCTCCAAACAGTTCATTAGTATCTGAAAATTCATTGGGTTTTTCTTCTCCTGTTACCGACCAAGATACGATGACCTGATCGCCGTTGCGAAAACTTTGTCTATCAATAAGCCAACGCAAAGCGCTATGTGCTTTTTGTGAGATTTCGACACTAATAGATGCTGCCTGATTTGATACTTTTTCGTTATTGAAATCATTTAGAAGAAACCTACCAAGAAAGGTGAAACCTGTTCTATCATTGGAGGAAATTAGTTTTGCTCCATCGCCACTATTCCGGATACGCTTTGGATGATTAATAGCAATAGGTTTTTTAATACCAGTTACCATGCAAATATCCTCAATACTCTCTTGAGATTCAGAAAACCTTTGCCAACTCTCAAATAATTGATTATTTTTCCAGCAACGATTTTCTGAGATAGTTGGAATATTCACTCTCCAACGTATCAAATAGTCACCTACATCCTTGTTGGGTTTACCGAACTCTTTTCCCGTCTTAAGAATATCATGGTATAATGTTCCTCTTTGCACATATAGATAAATAGCTTTGAGAAAAATATTCTTTTTGTCAAAACAATACCATTCTTCTATTATTTTACTGTAAGAGTTAAAATAGGATTTTTTATTCCCAGAATAATCTTTTGCACAATATTGAATTTTATCACAAAGCGGATGTGGTTCCTCTCCACTTGTTCTAGAAGCCGATTTTTCAGTACAGGGAATAATAATTTCTCTGTCGTTTTTGTCTTCAATAAAACTAGCATCAATAAAATTCCCGTTTCCATCAATAGTGACTTCGATATGCGAGTTTTGTAAGGTGTGAAAAGGGGGTAATAAGGGTTTTTTGGGCTTAGCACCCATTGTGTGCGTAACTTCTATCACTCCATAACAATTCTCATAGGTTTGGTACAATACATCTAACCAGCTCATAATTTTCCGTCCTCCCAACCGGCTTGCAAAGCAATTTCTTTATACTCATTTTCGACCTTTTGAAAGTTAGTACTTTCGCCAAATTTCTTGGCTTGCATTGTTCGCACTTCTTTGATAACGTTTGTTTCATCATCGGTGCGTGTAAAATCAATTACTCCTTCTTTCATCACTGGACGATAAAATCGTGTAACAAGTATGTTGTCACCTGTTTCATCTGGATAACCGAAACTGTGAAACATAAGGCCATAAGCTACTTCATCAACGTTGTCGTAATGACCTTGTCCTTCACCAAATTGGCAAGGTCCAACATAGCCCTGACAATCTCGTGTACCAAGGAAAATATCTTGTCGACCTCCCCGCAATAGAGTACGTTGTGCTATTTGGAAATGTTTGCCATCAATACGGTCGTTTACCAGCTCGGGCCGATACATGTTCCATTCAAAATGGGCCAAAACTTGATATTCAACATCTACTAAGTAAGTGTATATTGCTAAATCATTTCCTCCGCTCATTTTTAGTGGTTTTGTCCCTTTCGTTTGTGTACGGATTGGTTTCATAACGCGTACCTTGTCAATGTGCCATATCAGGGTGGGTTTCCAATAGATAGATTTCGTCACTCCTTTAAGTGCCTCATATGTTGGAATGTGGTACGAACATCGTTCACCACCCATTTTTGTAATTGGATCGGTAAACAGGGCATACCTACCCCACAGTTTAAACTGAATGCTGTTTTTGGGTATATCCATATTATTGAATTATTAAAGTTTCGTATTCTGTTTTAATTTCAGTACTTAAGCCAAATTGTGGATGATAAAAACGAAGGTCATTTAGCACCAATACGCCAATTTCTGGAACTTCGCGAACTGCCTTTTGCTCAGCAAGCTTTTTAATTTCGTTTGGAAAAGTATTTACCGTATATTTCTGGGCTTTCTGCAATAGTTTATACTGTTGTTCAACTGCAAATTGCGAGAACAAATCTGCTACTATTTTTTTACCATTTTTGGAATAGGGAACCACTATACCTTGTGTTGGTGCATCTATGGCTTTAAATACATTACCAGCTGTTGCAAAGGATTGCCTAAAATACATTTGCGGTTCTTTGTCATGTTCTCTTGAATACTCACTGACAGAAATCGAATTATTGCTTAACAAATTCAATAACGTGTCATTTCTACCTACATCAACGTTGTAGTCCATTTCAACGGCCCGATTATAAAAATAATACTGAAAATAGCGTTCCATAACCTGAGGGTGTATTAAGTCATTGGGTAATCCCGACTTAGGATTATGTAGTTCCTCAAAAATACGCATGCTTATATCCCTTCCAGTTTTTATATCATGTAATGAGTCGATACTTTCGCTTTTTGGATTTATAACAAATACTTTCCCTGATGGTCTTTTACCATTCCTGTTACAGCGTCCTGCTGCCTGCACAATGGAGTCAATTCCGGAGACAAATCGTATAACCGTACCAAAATCAACGTCAACTCCAGCTTCAATTAGTTGTGTGCTTACGCATATAATTGGCTTGCTTTCTTTAAGCTTTTCCCTTATTTCATTTAGACTTGCCATTCGGTGTGCCGCGCACATGCTGGTACTTAAATGGTAAACGGGGAAAGCTGTATGTTGAATGAGTTCTTCATAGATTTCCCTGGCGTTTTTCTTTGTGTTTACAATAATTAGGCAACTTAGTTTTTTACTAATTTGTTCAATGGCCAATTGGGAAATTTCCGGGATCTCCCACCCTGATGGTTTTATTTTGTTTATGACCTCAACCCTCTTTAAATTTTTGAAAATTGTTTTTCCATCAGAAATAATTTCATTTTTCTCGGAAAACCTGATGTACCCTTTTTCTTTATTAACCTTATTTAGTAAAGGTTGTGTCGCAGTGCATAAAACCACACTTGAATGACAGTGGGTGGTCAAAAAGTTAATGGCATTGCAAAATAAATGGATAGTTTTAATTGGTAACGTTTGTATTTCATCAAAAACAATTACTGAACGGGCTAATTGATGCATACGTCTTGCACTTCGGGTGCCACCGCTAAAAAGTGTTTCTAAAAACTGAACACTTGTCGTATAAATGATTGGGGCATCCCAATTTTCAGAGAGAATTTTCGTTTTCCAGTTTTGCAGCTCTGGCAATAAATTCGAATGATGCTCCAAAACAAATTTCCCTTGATCTCTTTTGTCTACTTCTAAAATATCACGTACAACACGAGCATTTTGATCAATTATTGAGGTGTATGGTATTATAAATATTAACCTGTCAAGTTTGTGCTTATTTGCATGGTGCAAAGCAAACCGAAGGCTAGCCAATGTTTTTCCTCCTCCAGTCGGTACGGTTAAGGTAAAAACACCCATTTCTGTAAACAGAAACAAGAAGTGCAGTGATTTCGGGAAAAAGAACTACAGTGGAAACGGGAACAGTCTATGCAGTAATTTCGGGAACAAGAGTGCAGTGACTGTTGTGCTAAATTAGGTATATTTT
>JAGVVH010000117.1 GCA_019135895.1 Bacteroidota bacterium
TTCCAATTGTTCTTCGGTTAAAAAGTAGTTCATTATGTAACTCCTATATTATTTTATATATTATATATTATAGCATTAGGCAAAAATTCCCTGAAACTGTCAATCTATTTTTTCTGTTGGCATTCCCATATTTTTTCACTGGAGCATTCTCACCATCTCACCCTCTCACCTTCTCACCACCTCGCCATCTCGCCCTCTCACCATCTCACCCTTTTTGTAAAGTATCTTTTCTATGAGAATAGTATCAAATCTCCTTATTCAGATATTGATAGCCAGGAACTTTTGTTAATAAGCCGTCTTCCACCGCTGTTTTAACTGAAAGGCAGGGTAACTGTTGTTCCAGAATTTGGGTTTTGGTTATAGTTTTCAGGTTCACCTGTTCGGGATATTTGGCTTGCATAGCCCACAGCATTTTTACAAAAAGGCTATACCATGAGGGCACCCGCACACTATCATCCCTATCTCTCAAAAGGTTCAGGTAATTTCTAAAATCGCTACGATATGCTTCCGAAGGGTTGATGGCTTTAATTTGTTTGGCGATGGCAGCATATTCCAGGTTCTTTTCCTGGATTGGCATTTGGGGAGCTCGCCGCATTAGAGTTCTTTTCAAGCGGGGATGATAATAATATATAGCACCATCCAGTTTGCCTGAAAATCCCTTTATTCCTTCTTTTACTGTTACTTTCATTACAATCTCCTTATTTTTTAGGATCATCTTATTTCCTTTCCTAAAACTGTCAATCAATTCTTTATCTTACCTTAATCACTCCTTAATTATTAACGCTTGATTAAGGTTTGTTTAAGATGTAATATACGAGCTTAAGTGAGAGAAAATATAGCTTTTTCTTTAATATACAACAACATGACAACGATGGATAGTCACCCTTTTAAGTATACAGGTAGAACCTTTAAAAATAGTTTCGCGGAGAACGATGGAAAAGCTGCTGATATACAGGAACATAGCGATTCCGGCCTATGGTATCAAGGAGATAGAGTTTTCAGCCCAGGAAGTGAAGGATTTTCGCCAAAGCAACTTACGCGAACGTTGGCAGAATCAACCGCATAAAGATGGAGAACCAAATGATCATTGAGAGTAGTAAGTTATTACAAATGAAGATCACTATTCAGGATGTATGTCTTTTTTTTGGCTCTTGCGTCCTGGTACATCAGCTTTGTACCCAGCCAACCCAGTTTTGCGGTGGGTTTCTATGTAGGGGAGTTTGGCTTAAATGCAAAAAAAACTATGCCGATCCTCCCTTTACGCATAAAAACACACCAACTATGCCTGAGATATCAAAAAAAAAGCGTGCCAGAAAACCACATAGTGAAAATACTGGCACACATGATTACATATAGAGATATAATGAAAACGATACCCGATTCTAAGTCAAGAACTTCTTTTCGGTATTCACTGGTCGTGTATGCTTTGACGTATGGAATCTCAGCCTGTGCCCGTCAATACAACACCACCAGAAGGACTGTCCAGCACTGGGTGCGCAGCTATGATGCCCAGATAGGTGTGGAGAGCCTGAAAAATAAATCCAGAGTTGGACAGAATCATCCCCAAAAGATACCGGAAGAGACCAGGCAAAGAATCATTGCCTTCCGCCAGAAGACCAAAAATCAACTGGGAGCCAGACCGATAATCAACTTACTGGGCTTGAAGTGCTCTGCCAAGACGGTGAATAAAATCCTCAAGCAGAACGGAATGATCAAGCCCCGACCTACCAAATGGAAGAAAAGATGGGATATGAGTAAGATCAGGGCTCAGTATAAGCCCTTCCAGAAGATCCAGATAGACGTTAAGTTCATGAATGATGTGCCTGAATGCTATCCCGCTTATTGTAAGGGCGATATCCCCAAGTTTATGATCTCTGCCAGGGATTATAAATCTGGATGGTTATTCCTGGCTTTCGCTAATAAACTTGATCCCATTGCCACAGGTATCTATGCCCAATACCTGATCCACAACCTTGAATCCGCTGGCGTGGACTTGTCAGAGGTCAGCTTTCAAACTGATAACGGTACAGAATTTGTGGATCGGCTTAGATACCACAGAACCTTCTTCCAGGATATTATCAGTGGGCAGGTAGAACATATAATCATTCCTCCAGCCTCGCCTAGATACAACAGCGATGTAGAATCATTCCATGGCAGAGTTGAGAATGAGCTTCTCAAACTTGAAGACTTTGACAGCTTCCCGGACTTCATGAGTAAAGCCTTTCTGTATAACATCTACTTCAACATGTTCAGGAAAAACAGGAACCGTAATAACCAAACTCCTGCAGACATTATCTGCCAGGATAACAAGGAGTTAAAACCTACTAACTTCATCCTTCCACCTATCCTTTGCGATAACTTCAGAAAAGACTATCTTAGCATAAACGACCCTGTATACTTTAATGGGTTACCACTCAACAACATGACAACGAAAACTGAAAATTGTGCAGCGAAATCTGCAAACTATTGCATCTTTATGCATCATAGGAAATCCTTAACTAGACCATTTTGAATGGTTTGTGATAGGATATCTGCAAATCCGATCATTGAAAATTGCAAATTATGACACGATATTTGCATACTCAAGATCAAGAAATAGCTACTTGGTTAACTTCTGAATTTTTCTTCACTTCATGTTACTTCAGTTTCGTTCTTGATATGCCATTAAGTGCATAACTTTTAGCATTTTGATAATCGCATTCGAGTGCAAGAGCTGATTGAAATTTGTTCATAGCTTCAGATGGATTGTTAGCTTTTAACAAGCAAGTGCCCAGCAGATTAAAAGCCCACACCTTCGCTTCTGGCTGAAGCTGCACTCGCTCATTTTCAAGAGAGTTCCGGAAGCAAGTAATAGCTTCATCCCATTTCTTTAAATTCAGATAAACTTGACCAAGATAAAACCAACAAACAAGTGCATCAGGATTTGTCCTCGTGAGATTTAGCAGATCACGTTCAGAGCAGAGGTAATTATCAGATTGATAATAGCTGGTGGCAAACTCCTTGTCTTTTTTAGATTGGATAAACTCTGGATCATCAATCTCTTCATCAAATAAATAAAACCCGGCATGCAATACATTGTCTGATATCCCGGAAAATTCTATACTGGTTGGGTATGAACACCCTCCGCCAGGCTGTAAAAAAGAAAATGTCCTCTTCAGTCTTTCCTTTTTTGTACAGACCTCAACATTGCAGCCGACAAATACAATAAGTCTATTAGGATACAGGTTCCCGAAAAAATAGTCTCTTTCCATGCTTTTGGACTTGATTGTATGCTGTAAATCCATATTTAACACTTGAGCAATTGTGCAGTCCACGGGTAACCAGCCGTATGGTTCTATATAAAACTCTGCCCAAGCATGACCGGATTCAGTAGGCCATATTGCTGTTATGGAACGGGATGGAATCCCTACAGATCGACAGAGAGCTATGAATACGTAGCTAAACTCTCCACAATCACCAGACAGACGGGTAAATGATTTCTGTGCCCCTCTATCTTCAACCTTAGGGTATATATACACCATGTTTTCAATAACCCAGTTATAGAACAGCTTTGCACATAGATAGGGATTTGTCTCTGTGCCTATGATATCCTTTGCTTTTTGTATGATCTCTGGGCTGATCTCGATCCAAGGTTCGGATTTTGTGTAATACCGATATTGATCCGATTCCATATTGTAGGGTTTGATAGTGCAAGGATCTATTTCAAATTCTATATCGGTGGCAATGACCTCAAAGTCATATTGGAAAATCAAGCTATTTGTGGACGGTGTTATATCCCAGAAGATAATTATATTTCCGTTAATATCATCCTTAATTATCTCTTGGGGTGGGGGATTGATAGATAATACCGATATTTGTTGCCCCAGACGACTCATAGGTAATGCTAACCAAAACCTTATCAAAGGACTCTCATTAGTTACTTGAATATTCTCTACATAGTATTGGTATCTGCCCCGAGCATTTCTATTGCTGATATCATTCATAAACTTCTCTCCTTCTTTTGATCTCTGCTCCCCTGCATCTTAAAGCTTTTGAAAAAATACTACTCTGTAGACAGCTTTATCATAGCAATGTCATTAATCTATTTAGAACTTTACTGAAGCTACCATTCTGAACCGCAACCAACCACAAACCATCCTGGAATCTTTCTTGCCTCATATAGTATGTCAAAATGGCTCTGAGTAGTCGGAAATCGGCAGTATCTATGTGATAAGCATAGTTTGCTTCATAAGGGTGATGGCTTTCCCAAATAAGGCAGGTATTCTGTGTCCATGAGATTAGTTTCATTGACTTCGTGAATAAAAAATGACATCTCCTTTGAGTAGTTCACATAAGGGAAATAAGGAGGGTTGTGCACCCAGGTTCCCACATCCTCTCCGGCAGCGGAGAAGAAGTCGATGTAGCTTAGAACCTTGTCATACTGTTGCATTCACTCTCCCTTCAAACTGTTATTTACTGTGTTATGCAAATATTTATGCAAGGTTCTCATTGTCAATAGCAATATAATTCCTATCGATTCTTAACCAACTCAATGCGGGTATCTGCGGAGAGAAGCGGAATTTATTGATTAACAATTTGGAGGGGTTCAGCGATGTATGAAATAAGGTAAAAAAGGCAAAGGAATTCTGCTTTTCTGAAAAGGTGTCGGCGGAATTTAAAAGTGCACAAGCAATGGAACTATAAATTGAACAACTTTAAGGATGAACAAAACTGCCTCTTGATGGAAAGATCAGAAGGTAATAGTGAAAGGAGTGATAATGTCCAACAAAGTTCAGTCTCTGCTGCCGTCGGCTCTTTTCGACTACGCTCCAAAGCTCCGTCTGAGAACTTCAACTGAGATAGTGAGTGGTACACTTTAAAGTTCCAAAAGTGGTGCAAATTAAAATTCCGTTGACAACTCCTATTATAACAAGTCATTGATCAACTCAACCAACTTTTCGTAGAAAGGTTTCACAAAGTCAGTTATTGAAAGATTTAATTCTTCTTGATTCTTGATTAAATTTCCGAAATATTTCTTATATAATCTTAAAGCTTGATAATAATCTTGATCATAACCTGCCCTCTGTTTGTATCCTAGTTGATACGAACTATGAGCAAAAAGATTTCGGCATAGACGCAATAATTCAAAGTATTCATAATTTTTCAATGGACATTGATTCCAGTCAGATATGTATGTATCCAAAATGTTCTTTAGTTCAATAAAGAAACTCTGATTAATCCAATGCCCGATATCCTGATACTGTTTATATTTCTCGCCTGTGTCAAACTGATCTAACTCAAAGATTATGTGACAAGTATAGCCATATTCTTGGTATATCGGTGGCGTGGAAACACATAAGCAGTTTCCTAATTTGAAGGATAAAAGGTTAATAATTGACTCTGGGTCGATGTAAGGAGTGAACGATCTTGCTCTCATAAAGGTCTGAAAGTGTTTATCCATTACATCCAGTAACTCTTTCTTATCTTCAGCTGAAAGACGATTTTCTTCATTACTTATGGCCATTACTATTTACCTCCAGATATGTTTTAAATTTTTCTGGTATTTCCCAGTTAGTGTCCTTGTGGGGATTTGGATAATATTCATAATCAGTTGTATAAATTCTATTGTAATCGATTTTGTAGAACAAAATGCCTTCTAGTACTTTCAAATCTTCTATGCGGTCTTGTATATTATTTATGTGCTTTTCTTTATCGGTTATATTGCTGAATTGTTGCTCATACACTGTGTCAGGGTAATAAAGAAGCTTTGCAATTTCACTTGGGGGATATGCTTTTGATCTGTTCTGGTGACTATTTGCCACTGCCACTATAACAGGCATAACATTTGATAACGCACTGTATTTTTTCCCTTTATCAAGTATGCTATTTATTACCCTGTAGGTTTCGTGCCCCACGGTAGTCATGTATGTTAGACCTCCTGACTTAATTTTAAACAAAAGACCACTATCATCAGTTTCATACTTATCTCTTCCATATCCAGAAATCACTTTAGTTACAATTCTATCTGACACTTCCCTACAAAAATCGGTAAATCTATCTTCTTGCTTTGCATGTTCTTTCTTGTTCAATCGTTCTTGATAAGTAGGTATTTTGAACCTAGATGCATTGAAATCAAGATCAGTATCTATGCCATTTCTCTTTAACCCATCCTTTGCAAGATTGTGTATCAAACCAATACAAGTCTCAAAGGCACTTTCTTGATTACTTTTATCTATAGTGACTACTTCAATCACAACCTTCTGGTTTCCATCACTAACAATCCAATCTGGATTTTTTGCTGGTTTTTTTCCCGAATACTTATATTTAGGGGAATACTCAAGCACCAATGAGTTCTTCTTGCAAAACTCATTAAGAGTGTTTCCGATAATAAGTTCATGCAAGAAATGGATGCTATTATTAGAATCTGATAACTTCTTGATTATTTGTTTGAGTTTAGAATTGTCTATTTTTAACATGAACAAAAGGTTGGTGTAGCTATCCTGGAGATCAACATACTTCAAATAGTTTTGGTATTGTTTAAAATCATTGACATCATCATGATGCAAAATTGGGAACACAGAGTTAGTTATTCTTTCAATGTTCTCTATAGTATCTTTGGTAGTCGTTTTCTCTTTTATATGGTAGTCTATACCTCGCCTACCACAAAAGGTAACAACTGTTGTTATTGCGTCATCGTAGAAATCTTGAAATCCCATATAAGATGACACTAACTTGTTATAATGCAACCTTCCAAAGATAATCCTATCAGTGAAGGATACCCTATCAAGCAAGACTCGCAGGTCTTGTTGAACTATGTTAGGCGTGGGATAAGGTTCTATACTTACCCATGTTTTACAACCCATGTCGTGCAAGTTCTTCATACTTGCCAATCGCTGGGGATAATCTGCAGAAAATGGTTCATAAAGCTTTCTAAAGCTATCATCTAAAGAAACCAAAGAAATGCCCCACTCATGCTTATTGTCAAACTTGGAAAGCTCAGGTGGAAGAACTCCTTTTGTAAGTGTAGTGCATTTTATGCCATAATAATCCAGCAATCTGATGATCTCCAAGCTCATTTCAGTAACTTCAGGATATCCAACCATAAATGGGTCAGTGGTAAAGCAAAGATGAACGGATTTAATACTATTCTGCTTCTTGGGAATCTCTTTCTTTAATAGTTCTAAAGAGTTTTCCACCAACTTGGGTTCTAACCATTCATTATAGTCTTTTACTCTGCCAAATCTGCGAGCCATCATAAATGCATAGCATGGATAAGTGCAACCATGAGAACAACCCAACACATGGTTAATTGTGTAGTCGCCGTATTCTACACCAGTTTTATACAATAAAGTTTTACGTAGTAGTTTATTCATCATTGTCCTTATTGTAGCCAGAATTTGACAAGAGGGTCTCTCTTTGTGTAATCATAACCAATATAGTTTGATCTTGTTTTCGATGTGAGAAACTCCCTTTTTAGGAATGGTTTTTTTTTCCAAACCTCATTGAAGTGACGAGGAAGAAATCCTTGCCTGATCACGACATCGTAGAGTTCAATATTATCAATCATCTTGTTTGGTTTTG
>JAGVVH010000510.1 GCA_019135895.1 Bacteroidota bacterium
TCTGCGCCAACGCCACATACCGCCGAACGTTGGCAATAATTGTAGGCAATCTGGTATAAGAACAATATTGATTATCTTTGTAAAAAGCATGTATCGTCATGACAACAATTGAATTAAAGAAACAACTCATCCATAGAATATCAGAAATTGAGGATGCCAATTTCCTGAAGGCTTTGAAAACCATTCTAGATTCAAAGTTTAATGAGGGAATATTAAATCTGACAGCTGAACAACGAGATGAAATAATTGCATCTCGAGAAGATGTTAAAAAAGGGCTGGTAATTGATAACGCACTGCTAGACAAAGAAATCAAGGCATGGCTAAACGCAAGATAGTCTGGTCTAGAAAAGCCCAAATAAAGCTATCAAGTATTCTTCAATTCTACACTGAAAGAAATGGAAGTAAGTCCTATTCGGTGAAACTATATGCTCAAATTTCTAGAGCAGTAAAACTACTAGAAAAGCATCCGGATATTGGGCATAAGTCAGATTTTGAGTCTGTTCGTGGACTTATAATCAAATCGTATATAGTCTTTTACGAGAATTTTCCAGATAAGATATTAATCCATTCTATCTGGGATTGTAACCAGAATCCCAACGACTTGAAAATAAAATAAATCAACTATTGCCAACAGGTCGGTATATGTCATTGGCTTTTCCGCACCGCGAGAGCTTTCTGACTAAAGAGGACCGCTAGGTGGTCGACGGTGCGGCCTGCCCCGGCTCCCGCCGGGGACTCCCTCCTGGTGTCACGGTTTTTGCCAACGCGAGAATTAAGTAATAACCGCATAACCCTGCATCGCAACACGAGTGCAAAAACACGCGCCACCGCGACTCTGCGCCAACGCCACATACCGCCGAACGTTATGGTTAATTTTGAGCCTGAGTTAGTTTAATAGAGCAAGTAAACCACTTTACACCAACACTCAAAAAAATCTTTGGTAATAACTTAATATCATTATTATGAACAATCTAGAAGAAATTCTCAAGTACAGTCCAGAGCCCAAACAAGTAGCAAAATTCTACAACCTTTTTTCAAACCAATTATTGGAAGGAGAGGTTGTCGAAAAAATTGAAATAGAAGTTAATCTTACGCCTAAAGCACTTATTATTACAAACTTTAGAATATTAGAGTGTAAGGCAGCTTTTCTCGGAACCGAATTAGATGTAAAATTCTACGTATTTCTTGATTCATTATCTGATGTAGTTTTAGAAAAAGGAATTATGACAGATGACTTTGTTTTTAAAGTCGGAAATTCTAGTCTTTCCTATAAAGCTGAAAACTATAATAATAAAACCTCAACAGATACAATCAGATACATCCTTCCAAAGATTAAACGTAAATCAGATAAAGATATTCCTTCTGGGGCCAAACCAAATGTATCAGACGATTCAGTAAAAAATAAATTAGAAAAGATAAAGCAATTATTTGATAATGAGCTAATAAACGATCAAGAATATCAAGATAAAAAAAGAGAATTATTATCAAAAATTTGAACAACAAAACTAACCATAACAGGTCGGTATATGCAATTGGCTCTCCGCACCGCGAGAATCTTCTGGCTAAAGAGGACCGTTAAGTGGTCGGCGGTGCGGCCTGCCCCGGCTCCCGCCGGGGACTCCCACTGGTGTCACGGTTTTTGCCAACGCGAGAATTAAGTAATAACCATCAAAAACCTGCATCGCACCACGAGTGCAAAAACACGCGCCACCGCGACTCTGCGCCAACTGCACATACCGCCGAACGTTAGCTGTAAGGCTAAGTTGATTAATAAATTAAAGCCATCGTACAAGCAAGAGATTTGCAGCCCGTCCCCGCTACCATCCCTTCGCTGCAAAACACTTGCTTTTTATCCTATACTGCTAATTTGAATTGGACAATGATAAGTTGAAGGATACTCCAATATTGCTTTACCAGGCATGCCATGATTTTTATCGTTTTTCAACATGATCTATCGGTATACAAACTTTAATCTTTAATTATTATAGTATTTGCTTGATAATTCAATAATTTTTCTATATTTACATAAGTAAAGTTGCAATACTAGTCAAAATAACTGAAACTCATGTATAAAGGAATAGCAGTATTCTGGTACTGCTACTCCAAATTAAAATTAAGTAAAACGGGCTATGCCCAAAAACGCAAAATTATGAAAAAGACGAACAAAAATTCACCTAGGCGCACTTTATTATTGTGCGGCTATTTGACTTTCTTAGGATCAGTTCTCTTCATGGGGTCTTGTAGCCGGCAAACTGATGATTTAACCCAAAATCAAACCATCCTTGTCAATTCGTTTGATGAAATTATCAGTAAAGCTGCAATTCCAATGAGTGTAAAGGATAACACCTTAGTATTCAGCTCTGAAGAAAATTTCCAAAAATGTATAGACTTTTTAAACTCAGTAGGAGATGAGAACTTTGATGAGTGGGAAAATCACTACGGCTTCAACTCCTTTAGAAGATCACCGAGTTTTAAGAATGTCAATGAAAAAACGGATAATCTGTTTGCCACCCTCCTTAACTGCAATTCGGAAATCATAATTGGTGCAAATAAATTCACAATAGATTTTAATAAGGAAAAGGTTTATGTTTCCTACGCTAATGAGATTATTGATACCAAAAGCGAAGCAGGGACTTCTGCCAGTATTACAACCGAATATGATTTTACTGACGATATCTTCTCAATAATTGAGAAAGGAGGAGCAGAAACAAAAGGAACCTATTGTGGAGGAAGGGATATTGCCAGTTCTTTCCCATTATTTGGTTGGCCGGGCGATTATATCTGGCTAAGAGTAAGGTACTATACGATTGGCATCTACAACACTGTTACTATTCGCATGGAACAGGTTTTTACTTTCTGGGACATGTATATTTATAGCAATTTGGTCATGGGTTTTCATACAAATACAGGAGAAAGTACATGGGCAAACAACGTGACATCAGGAACATTTGATGGCATAGATGAAGAAAGATCAACACCAGGAGATTTAGAAGTTCGACCCTATGCAAGGACCAGAAGGTTGACTTACCTTTACCTTAACTCTGATTTCTACGCATCATGCGATTGTGCCCCTTTTTATAATTATGCTCTCAGCTTAAGTATTTGTTGCCATTCGCCGGGGTGTGATCATTAATTATTGGGTCACTATTGTCAAGTACATGAGTTTCAGTTTTTTTCAAAACATAAAACCTACGAATATGAATCCAATACTATCTATTAAGAGAATAATTCTTGGAGCTGCCATTATTCTATTAAGCATGCCCGCGCAATCCCAGGTAAAGCCTGAAGTAACAATAGGCCTGAAATTTAACTCAGAGCTTCTCATTACAACTACACATGACAATCATCCACCAGCTCTTGAGGTTGGTGGTGGTATAAACCTGAATGAGAAATGGTATACAGGAATCAATGCTAATTATTTTAAGACAAAATCCAGCATTACTGAAGCCAAACATTTTCTCATTGAAATTGAATTAAGGAGATCATTTGGATTTAACGCCGTTCCAAAAATCAAACTTGATCTATCATTACGGCCAGGATATTTTCTTGTCGATGCATATTCACTCTCAACATCTACCGATTTAGAATTGTACAAGACTTTGGCAATCTCGCTGAGTACAGGTATTTCTTATCTAATATCAAATAATATCAAGTTTTCAGTCAGACCAGGACTTACCTGGCTCCCGCAGGAAAGAAACCCATTAACTGACAAACAAAGAATCGGAGCCTTCTGTGGAGCAAATTTTAGCTATATTTTCTAACCTCTGCTATGAGATATGAAGTATAAAGCCATCATCATAATACTTCTGCTGGCATCATGCACCAAAGTCATTGAAATTGATTTACCGGATCCTCCAGATAAACTCGTTGTCAACTGTTTTTTTTCAACCGGCGACAATTTTATTGTTCATTTAAGTCATTCGCAGAATATATTGGCGGAAGATACAACAGTAATAAAAAATGGAGATATCAGGCTATATGCTAATGACATTTACCTGGGCAGTCTCAATCATATTGTCGATGGATTTTACTCACATGATACAATGGTTGCACGTGCAGGAGTAAAGTATAAAATTACTGCCGCAGCATCCGGGTACGATCTGGTTGAAGCTGAAGATTCAGCACCAGCAGTTACTCTTCTGGATAGTGTTTTTTATGATCCCGATCCATATACAGATTCTGAAGGCAGTTACTATTACAAAATGCAACTGTTTTTTGCAGACAATAGCTCACATCGCAACTTCTATGAAGTTAATGTACTGCGCTTTAATGATGAAGATGAATTTGAACTTATAAGGTTAAATGGTGATAACGAAAAAGTAATAAAAAATGAGGGTGATGAAGAATACTATAGTGGACTATGCATATTCTCCGATGAACTCATTAACGGTATACAATACATCCTTAAACTTAGAACCAGTAGCACTTTAATTGGTAACAGAAAAGAGATGCGCCTGTTGTCGGTTAGTGAAACGTTTTACAAATACCGTAAATCCTGGATCAGACATTCATTTGCACAATTTCCGGACTTAGCTAACCCGATGGAGCCAGTAACATTATTCTCAAATGTTAAGGGAGGATTTGGCATTTTTGCAGGATATTCCGTTAATACCGTAATAACCTATTGAAGATGAGACTCAAAAACATTTGTTATCTCATTGCTGCCTTGTTTTTCTTCGATGAAACGTCCTTAGCCCAAGAAGTATTAGTAAGTGGCTTTGTTAAGGATTCCGATTCAGCCGAACCATTGATTGGAGCATATATCTCATGCCCTGGAAACAACTATATCACTTCTACTAATAACTTCGGGTACTTTACTACAAAGATTAAACAAGGAACAAATGACTCCCTAATCATCAGTTTTATAGGTTATCGAACCGATACAGTAAGGCTAAATACTAAAAGTGACACAACAATAGTAGTCTGGCTTCAAGCTGGAGTCACACTAGAAGAGGTATCAGTAGTTGCGAATATATCACAAATTGCTGGCCGGGAACAGATGAGTCTCCTTCATGTTCTGATTTCAGATTTTAAAGTATTACCGTCATTTGTTGAACGGGATGCAATTAAAAGCCTTCAACTTTTACCCGGTATTGCTTCTGGTTCCGAAGGACAAAGTGGCCTCAACGTCAGAGGAGGCAGCCCTGACCAAAATTTGTTCTTACTTGATGGTGTTACATTATACCATGTTAATCACCTTGGCAATTATCTATCAGTGTTTGAAACTGAGGCGTTGAAGGACATTAAACTCTTCAAGGGAGCATTTCCTGCAAGATACGGGAGTCGACTTTCATCAGTAGTGGATATAAGGGTAAAAGATGGCAACAAATATTCAACGCATGGCAACCTCTCGCTGGGTTTATTATCGACCGGTGTTTTATTGGAAGGGCCTATTAAAAAAGAAAAATCATCCTTTCTGTTCTCCTTCAGAAGATTCTGGCCCGATATATTCATGTTGCCTTTGAGCTCAATAGCTTTGGATGGTGGGTCTGTCGGATACAATTTTTATGATAACATAATTAAGACTAATTATGAAATCACTTCCAAAGACAAAATGTTCTTAAGTTTTTATTTTGGACGTGATGCTTACAGCACCAATTTTCATGAAAAAAAGAGCTCCTCTGAAACAGATGCTAAAAACATAATCAGATGGGGCAATGCGCTTTTCTCAAGCAGGTGGACTCATGTCTTTGGCCCTGCATTATTTGGTGAGTTTAGTTTAGGGTATACAAACTATCGAAACATAAGTATGTTTAACTACGACTATAAAGATGCTGTAAACAATATATCGGAAACTTATAAATCAGAATACTACTCTGGTATAAATGACTTTACTCTCAATTCCGCTTATGAGTATTCACCATTTAGCATTCTCAAGTTCAAGTTTGGGGGAGGTGGAGTTTATCACAGCTTCAATCCAGGTAAGTTTACCTATCAATCAAATAACGATGGTGTTAGTGACAATGAGGACATGATTGATTATCCTCGGATAAACGCATTTGAAAGTTTCATTTATGTCGAGAACGAAATAGACCCTCTAGATTTCCTAAGTCTAAATCTTGGCCTTAGATGGAGTGGTTACAACACAGAATTGAAATTCTATCAATCTTTTGAGCCAAGATTATCTGCAAAGGTAGAAGTCGGTAACCTTTTCGCCATCTCGGCTTCATACAGTAAGATGCAACAATATATTCACCTGCTTACAAACTCAGGGTTAGGCTTAACTTCTGATTTGTGGATGCCTAGTACTTCAGGTATCCCGCCTGAAAAATCGAATCAGGTTGCAGTTGGAATAACGAAATCGATTGAGAATATTGGGATCAATATAACGGTTGAAGGATATATTAAGAAAATGAGTGATCTTGTTACTTTCAAAGAAGGGGCTGCTTTCTTCTCAGGAACAGCTTTTTGGGAAGACAAAATTGAAAAGAACGGCATGGGAGATTCAAGAGGTATTGAAATCCTCCTGCAGAAAGCAACCGGCAATACAACTGGTTGGATTTCTTACTCATTATCAAGTTCCAACAGACAATTTGAAAACATCAATCGGAGCTTGAAATACCCATATATCTTTGACCGGAGGCATAACCTTTCGGTTGTTCTTAAAAGAAAGCTGAAAGATAATATTGATATTTCGGCTACCTGGGTTTATGGCTCTGGACTTCCTATCACTCTAGCAACCGGAAAATATAAAGCCATTACCACAAAAGAGTATTTCAATAATACTGGAAGCATATATTCTTATGATTTTGATGCTTACCTCTATGAAGGTAAAAATGGATTCCGAATGAGGGATTATCACAGGCTGGATGTTGGAATAAATTTCTACAAGGAAAAGTCAAGAGGGACCAGAACATGGTCATTGAATATTTATAATTTTTACAACCGGCAGAATCCTCATTATTATTACATTGATTATCCCGAAAACAGCTCATCTTCAAATGGAGAAACTCCCCAAATGAAAGTTTTCCAGAAGAGTCTTTTTCCAATCATGCCAACGATAAATTATAGTTTTAAGTTCTAGATACCAGTAATTGAATATAGCATTTATCGCAAGTCTTTGATAGTAACAAAAACTAGTCAAATTCGATAAAAAGGAACTTCCCTTCGCTGTCAGGCACTTCCCGCAAACAGCCCTTTCAAAGACCGCCTTATTGTTTGCGTGAAGAGCCTTCCAGCCCATCCCGCGTACCATTAATTTTCAAAGAGAACCAATAAGAATAATAAAGAGCCCTACAGCTAACAGGTCGGTATATGTCATTGGCGCGGCTGGTTTTTGCGCGCCGGTCCGCCAGACTGGCACACCAAAACCAGTTGGTGCTTTTTCGGCCCGGCTTTGCGGCAGAAGCCGCCGGGCAAAAACCAGCCGGCCGGCCCCGCTCCCGCGGGGCACTCCCCTTGGTGTCACGGTTTTTGCCAACGCGAGAATAAACAAAACAACATCATAACCCTGCATCGCACCACGAGTGCAAAAACACGCGCCACCGCGACTCTGCGCCAACGCCACATACCGAAAACACGCGCCACCGCGACTCTGCGCCAACGCCACATACCGCCGAACGTTAGCAACATTCAAAAAGACCAATTCTATATGAAAACTTATAGATGTTATGAAAGAAATAATTGAAAACATATCAGACTATATCTCGATAATCTCGGAATTTAATAGAGAAACTATACATCGAAGAGATATTTCTGTCAGCAGTATAAATTTTTATAGGGGACAAAGTGACTACGATTGGGGATTAACACCTAGACTTTATAGGGAGAATTTACTCGATAAAGAGAGTATACTGATTTCTGAATTTTTGCGTGTAGCTCCCAATGAATTTCAACAAATGGAGTATTTTGATATACTTGTAAAAATGCAACATTATGGATTGCCCACAAGATTATTAGATACAACATTAAATCCTCTAGTTGCACTTTTTTTCGCATGCCAAGGAGATAAACAAAAATTTAAAGATGGTTCTGTAGCTTTAATCCCGAACCTGCCAGTCTTTAAACCAGACTCAAGTGCTATTTCATTGATCATGAAATATTTATTTGAATACTCAGGTTATAAATTAGACATTCAAGAATTTACACAGGATGTTATTACTTCTAAAGAATTATTATCGGCTCACTCCATGAGGTATCGCTCAATCGAAGATGTTTTACATACTTTATCAAAAGTTCCATTTTATGCTGTACTTCCAACCTTAAATAATCAAAGAATTTTAAATCAAGACGGGGCATTTTTTTTATTTGGCATGAAAGTCAATAATGTAGAGAAAAGTAATAATCCAGGTACTTTTAATAAAATGTACTATGAATTCGGCCCAATTGAATATGATAATGTTGTTGAAAAAATATGGCCCAAATCTAAACTACTAAGAATTCCATCTTCGAAAAAAGAATTTCTACTAGAAGAACTTGATTACCTAGGTATTACAAAAAATAGAATGTTCCCGAGTACCGCTAAGTGGTAAGCGGTGCGGCCTGCCCCGGCTCCCGCCGGGGACCCCCTGGTGGTGTCACGGTTTTTGCCAACGCGAGAATAAACTACTAACCGCATAATCCCACACCGCACCACGAGTGCAAAAACACGCGCCACCGCGACTCTGCGCCAACGCCACATACCGCCGAACGTTAGCTGCAAGCGGAGGTCACGTAATATTATTCACAATATGTTACGTATATTAAAATAATTACGTATATTTGCAGTGATTAAATTAC
>JAGVVH010000223.1 GCA_019135895.1 Bacteroidota bacterium
ATAGGATTTACTTTCAACTGTCAGGACTTCAACTCCACTACGGGGGAGATAACCATAGAATCCACCGAGGAAAATAACGGGTTCATTCTCCCTTCCCCGACTGATTCCTATTACAGGATAAACGAATTGGATAAATACAATATAGCGGGTGTTTCTTTACCATCCTCTTACATAACTGCTGCCAAAACAGCGTTGAAGGAAAGGGCGTTACTGGGGATAGACTATTGGTCACAACCGAGGATGCAGTATGCCATCACCATAGACCCGAAAATCATCAGCGTTGAGATAGTTCCAAATATGGGCTTCCATATTGAGCACCCGGCATTGGGCATTGACAAGGTTATCAAAGTTCAGCAGGTTATTTACGATCTTTCAAAAGAATCTCCCTATGATATAGAAAGTATCCTTATCTCGGACTTGAAAACCGATGACAGCAGGGCTGATTCTACACACAGGCAGATAGCAACGACATCCAACCGTTTGGATAACACGGAAAAAACAACAAAGAAGTATGCAGAATCACAAGCAGCAGCGCAAGCCGAAGCCGCTAAAGATGCGTTAGCGCAAAAATTAGGTTACACGAGTTGGGATGCGATGTTTGCTGCAGCAGCTTTGGGCGGGAACCTCATAACATCAGAAGGGTTAATTAGTGCTGAGGTAATCGATGTTGGAGCACTTGCTGCTGATGATGCTTTTGTGGAGGATTTGACTGTTCGCTTTCTTCAGACAGTATATGATGCTTACGACTGCCGAGTGAATATTCGTAATACGACTGATACTGAAGAGAGTGGAGCATCTTACGTAAAACTTGAAAATTCAAATGGTGGAACGGCAGGATTAGAGTATGACACAAGAGTGGATGAGCCGGTAACAAAGGTAACAAAAGCGGGTAAAAATACGGTAGTGTATTCAGATGGTCTTTTGTCGCAGCTCCTTGCGTCTTCTTCTTATGGTTATGACCAATGGGTTGGAATTTCCGCACTTGGGATGGTCGTTGCACAAGGTGTTTATCCGACATCTACAACAACGAGAATAGCTATTGGTTATGATGTCAGCACTGGCTTAGTGCAGCTTTATTTTAACGATTTACCACGAGGTGCTTTTGGAACAGCACCAGGCAGACATTTGTACCGTTCACCAGACGGATTAAGCAATGATATAATCAGATACCAATCACCGTAAAGAAAACGAATATGGACTACGAAGTACATTACGAATTGATCAGCAGACTTTATACGTTTGAAATCTGGGACAAGGTTTCTGATGTCAACGGTATTGTGTCTTTGTTGCCATCTGTGTCACAAAAACACAAAAAACTTATCGAAGAAGCGGATAGGGTTTTAACGATTTACAAAAAAATTAAGGCTAAAGATTCCAGGGAGCAGAAAAAGATAGAAGAGATGATTGCTTTTGCTACAAGAGAAAAGGGAAATGCGCTAAAATTCAAGCAATCCATAGATGCCACACTTAGTTCGTATGCTAACATGAAAATCCCTGTCATAGTATCACATAGTGGTATTCCGCAAGAGGTGATAGACATTTCATGCTACCCTGAGGTAAAGAATCTTTCAGAGGAAGAAGCTCTTACATGGTTTCGGAATTATTTCCTTTCCGATGTAATGGAAAAGGCGAAAAAGTCTGGTTTTTACGGAGATGATTTCGGCAAGATGTGTTTGCGTATGAGGGCAGATCTGGATATACTTTACGAATGGGTGAAAAGTATTCAAGATATGATTCCTTCAGCTCCGCCTATTCCTGTCTTGAAAACATTGGACGAAGATGAAGAAGCAGATAATCTTTTTGAAAAGGCCGTCTTATGTAAGGCACTTAAATTAAGTGACTTGCCTGATAAAAAACAGGAAAAAATAGCTCAGAAGATAAAATTGGCGGCTCAAAAGGGATATGTAACAAAGAGAATGAATGACGAAGCGAACTTGTTTCTGCAAAAATTTAATAAAAAAGAAAAATAATGAATAAAAGTAGGCTAATATGAAAACCGAATGGGGAATAACGAAATTCCGAAAAGACAGGGATGTGAAATTCAGGATAACACAAAAAGAGGATGGGGCGATAGTTCCGATAGTTGATATGCCTGACTTCACATTGAAATTTTACATAGAAAACAGGGAAACGCAGGTTGTTACGGCAACAAAGGCGGGTGACACACTTACGGGCTGCTATGAGGATGGCGGGTATATTTTCGTAAACATACCAGCCGACACATTCGCAGAAGGAAAAATGGTCATTGAGCGATGTCCCGAAATCGCCGATGCTTCATTTTCGGATAACGAGTATAATCCCTCACGGGGAGTTGTTACGAACTATTATTTTTTTTAGGGGGATAAATTATGTCAGTAGAAATTCAAACGATGGGTGAAGGCGGGATTTTCGAGATTGCCGCAGTTGTCATTGACGAGGTGCTGGAAATTCAGCCATTTACAGATGTCGAATATGAGATATTGAGTTCGGCACGGGACATTCTTGCGGAGGGTAGCATTTTGGAGGCTGCTACGGTAGCGACAAATTCGGCAAATACCGCAGCGGGGTTGGCTTCGGAGGCGGCTTCTGCCGCAAATGATGCCGCAGGGTTAGCCAATAGTGCTACAACAAGCGCAAATACCGCAGCAGGGTTGGCTTCGGAGGCGGCTTCTGCCGCAAATGATGCCGCAGGGTTAGCCAATAGTGCTACAACAAGCGCAAATACCGCAGCGGGGTTGGCTTCGGAGGCGGCTTCTGCCGCAAATGATGCCGCAGGGTTAGCCAATAGTGCTACAACAAGCGCAAATACCGCAGCAGGTGCGGCAAATAGTGCAGCCACATCTGCAACAAGCGCAGCAGGTGCGGCAAATACGGCAGCATCCTCCGCTAATTCCGCAGCAAGTGCAGCCAACACCGCAGCAGCAACGGCAGCGAGTTTTGTGGGTACTGGCCCCGCAGGATATTATGCAACCCTTACGGCATTGCAAGCGGCATATCCCACGGGAGATACGGGAATATACGTTGAATTGGAATACGGTCATTGGTACTATTGGAGTGGAAGCGCATGGACAGACGGGGGTTTGTTTCAAGCACCATTGGCTGTTGTGCAGACTACAGGCACAAGCACAACAGATGTAATGAGTCAAAAGGCGGTAACTGATGAACTTGCTTTAAAGGTTGATAAAAATTCTGTTAAGCAAACAACAGGTAATTCAACAACGGATGTTATGAGCCAAAAGGCGGTAACTGACGGAATATCATATATTAATGTTGATAAACTTATACCAAGCGAGACAACTTACACATTACAAACTGCAATTAACGCACTATGGGCATCATTCCGTGATTTATGTAAAAAAGGCACGATAATAACATTCCATAAAGGCTCATCCGTATGGGATATTTATCAATTTAAGGGTACAGACTTAATTCAAACGGAATCTTATTGGAAAAATACCGCCAACTGGTTGTTGCGAACAAGGCCAGTTGTATTTTTTGTACCAGCAACAGCAGGCATTAGTGGCATTAATTCGACACTTTGGGCAAATCCTAATGGATGCACGATTGAACTTGAAGAAGGAACCTACTCTGGCATATCTGCTTTAGAATTTACTAACGGTGGTTCTATTGTTTGCAAAGACTGTGTTATTATAGGTAAGGGTGTAAATACTGTTATAAGCAGAAATACTGGATATAATGACCTTATTGCGCAAGCTGGAAGTAATAACATTATCAAAAACTGTAATTTTGCCCATAGTATTTTAAGAACAACTGGTAAGGCAATTTTGAGTCAATGTGTAATAAACGGAAAGTTTACCGATGACACGATGAAAAGCTGTCATGATATTAAGATTGCAGCACCAGATTCTACAGAACAAGCAAAGCTGAATTCCGACATTGTGGCTGGTTCTACAGATGCGCAGACAGCTATTCAAACTGCTATTAATTCGCTGCCAAATGGCGGGACAATCTTTCTTGCAAGCGGAACATATAACCTATCCGCATATATAAATCTTGATGGGAAGAGCAATATAGCAATAAAAGGTAGCGGATATAACACATACCTAAATAGGAGCGGTGGTTATGCTATTTGGGGCGAAACCGCATCTAACTGTTGTATTTCTGATTTGAGATATACAGTCGTTAATGTTTCTAATACTACTTATCAATATAATGTTTGGAATGGCGGAGATTACATCGATTACGCTCCGAATAATATGGTTACATTGAAGGTTCCATCATCTAAAGGAATTGCAGGTATTAATACAGCTATAAATCTAATAAAGAATACTGGTGGCAAAATTACTCTTGAAGAGGGAACATATACTGGAACGGTTGGGATAGATTTGCTTGGAAGTAATATAACCATTGAAGGACAAGGCGCAAAAACAATAATCAACAGGACTAATAGCAGCCTTGAATTGATGGGTGATTCAGTAAGTTCGAGAAATAATGTAGTTAGAAATCTCAAATTAACGCATAGTTTTAAGCAGAGCGGTGATTATCCTACGCAAAGGTATAGACTGGAAGACTGCATTGTCAATGGTGAGATTATTAACCAGTGTGATACTTCAAATGTTGTTTTCAACATTGGTTTGTCTTATTTCTATAAAAATATCAGCGTACCGTATGCAGTAGTAAGCAGTACAGCATGGGTATATAATAACAGATTCGAGTTTCACATTCATGGTCATATTGTTGAAACTGGTGAGGTGTTAATGGATAAACCCGTATCTTTGGTCGGTCATAATGCTTTAGTAGAGTTTACAGGTCCGGTGGGTGCTCGTGCGTGGTTCTATCATATCGGTTCTCCCTATGTTCAGAATATGTTGAGTTGGTGGCCAGTAGTAGTGAAAGATATTCACTTTATTAAGACAGGATGTTTTAATTACTGGAATGATGCTTGCGTTTCAGTAACAGGTTCTGATTGGAAATTCATTAACTGTGTATTCGAAAATGCCTCATCTTCACCATCTCCTTTTGATAATTCAACGCAAAGTGTAGGCGACGAAGACCATAATGGTTGCAGAAGGCATGGTATTGCAATTACTATACCATTTACGACAGAATGTAGGACAGAATTCCATAATTGCATAGGTATTGCTTCTCCTTATGGATTCCAAAGCTGTAGAGGATGGTACTTTATGACAGGTGTGCCTAAACTTTATGACTGCGTTGGAATAGGTGGTGGTATTGGAGAATTTGGTCACGGTATAGTATGTCACGAGGCAAGTGATGCAACTTTATTCAATTTCAGAGGATATGCAGGAGAACATTCATACAGACAGGCTGCTGGAATACGTTATCAAGCCTCTGGTAAGAATAGTTTATTCAATTGTATAGGTTATGGTTCTAAAGGTACGCAAAGAAAGAGTGAAGGTGTACCTTATTCAGCATTACATCAAAGATGTGTTGAAGTCGGTATTACCGATGAATCATTCTTCTATGATGGAACTGATGTTGATTATGATGGACTAACAATCAAGACTGTGGATGATGGTTACAATGCGTCAAGATTATTACTTGGAAATGCTATTCAACTTTCTGATATTACAATTACAGAGCTTGGTGGAGTAAGTGAAGAAGGATTTGGTATTTCTCTATGGAGTCATAATGGCAGACCAATCATAGAAAATTGTAAGGGATATGCAGGTCATGGTACTAATTCTGAAGGAATACGGATACAGGATTATTCTGAACCCTTGATTAGAGGTGGGTATTATGGTCCTGAATACCAAAACTTCATTCAAGATATAATAAAAGACAATAATGGATATTGTATTTTCTCTGTACCAACAAATGTTATAAGCCAATATACTCCATACATTTTGAAGAATGTCGGTATAACTATTCGTGGCGGTAATTATATGACCAGACATCTAAAATTGCATCTGGAAACTAACGAATCCACTCCACAAGTAATTATTGATGGTTATGATATGTATAATAAAACATCAATAGGATTACCGACAATAGAACGGATTGAAATTCCTGCTGGCGTTGGTTTGAAAGCCTACATAACCGAAAATGATGTTATTGTAACTGATTATACAGATGCTTACTTCTATCTGATGATTACTTGTGTAGCCAATCCGTCTGGTGCTAAAGGATGTAGCATCCGTGAAAGCGCAAAGCCCCAGATTGTTGGTGCAACTATGGAACACGAAGCTGTTGGCCTTGGTATATATACAACATCAACTGACTACTTGGTTGACAAGTGTATGATAGAATCTGATGGAGATGCCATTGCAACAGATAAGGATAATTTAAGAGTGTTTGATTCTGCAATCCGTGGAACGGTTGATTCAGGCATTACTTTTGCCAGTAAGACGGCAATCAATGGGTCAAGTAATTATAGTAAATAGTTATTGTAATGAATTCGGTACAGAGTGTTGTTGAGAAAACGGACTATATATGATTTATTGTACTAAAGTTAACATAGGCGACGATTTGAACCAATTAATGGCCGTGACCGGCAGGGGGGGGGTGGATGCGCAAGCCCCGGATATTTTGACAGGTTGTCTGATGACAAGGTGTTAATAGCGCGTGAAGATAATGTGCTAATGTTTAAGTAACTATAAAAACCAAATAATATTAAACTAAAAGAAAATGGCAAACTGGATTGAACTTTTCAAACTTTTCTGGAACTTCTTAGAGGAGATTTTCGGAATGATTATAGCCTTATTTTAGGCTATGAAAACACTTACGGACATCGGTCTGGTAGCACTTGGCTTGGTTGTAGGGGTTGTTGTAGGGCAACTCCTGCAATACAACAAGCATAGGATTGAGAATTTTATAAACAAGTTAAAAAAGAAATAAGATGAACGTATTTGAAAAAATCAAATTGTGGTTTACTTCCGTATCAAAGATTGTGAAGTTTCTGACCGACACTTTCGGGGAGGCAAAAATACTGAAAGACAAACAAGCGAATTTCAAGGATTGGGTGGAATTTATCATTGCCTTTATCAAAGACGCCCTGCAATATGCGGATGAAATTGCAGCGTTGGCACAAAGCCAGCCCGTACAGACGAAAGGTCAAGTTATAAAGGCTGTAAAACAGGATAAGAAAATATCCACTAATTATCAAACCGCCTATTTCAAGGAAAAGGCACAAAACTTTAACAAATGATACCGCTAATATCATTTTTCGGCTGGTTTGACATTATCATAGCCACCCCTTTTGTGCTGTATTTCGGCTACAAAATCATAAAATGGATAATCGGCAAACTTAAAAAACAACCGCAGGAAGGCGAAATTGAAACCCCTGATGTAGAATCTTAATTACACACCAACGCTAAGGCGTATAATCTTAAAAATCATGCAGGAAAGGAATCTGATAGGTGGCTTTATGGCCGTAACACTATCCCCGATATTGGAGCAGTTTTACTCTTTGAGATATTTTTTCTTGTTATTACCCATTTTGCTTGCCGCAGACCTGCTTTTCGGCATCAAGGCGGCAGTAGTACGCAAGGAGCGAATAAAGCGTTCCAGGGCCGTAAAACGCACATTAAACAAGTTCGTTGTCGTTGATTATGTGTGTTGGCTGCTGCTTGCGGGGGCCTTGGGCTTGGTTTTCGGGGAGCCGTTCCACATTCCGATTCTACCCATTATCGTTATGGCAATTGTGGTAAGCATAGAATTGGAATCCTGCGTGGTAAACTACTTTGAATACAAGGGCAAAAAGGTAAAATTCAACTGGCGCAAACTCTTCGGCAAGAAAGGAGAGGAGATGCTTGGGGGAATTATCGAGGAAGTACCCCTTGACCAAAAAGGAAAAGACGATGAAACAGGAACTGCTGCTCAATAGGTTTTCTCTGAACGAAAACTACACGATAGGTAGGCTGTCAGTTGACGGGCTCTATTTATGCGATACACTTGAAGATAA
>JAGVVH010000113.1 GCA_019135895.1 Bacteroidota bacterium
AGGTTACTTTAATGAAAATGATATAAGAAAAAAACAACAAGTAACAAGGTTATGCTCTAATCTAGTGTAAAGCATGTCCCTTAAACTTTGTAAAGTATCTCCCTTAACGAACATTGTAAAATGAGGGGTACATAATTTTAAAACAAAGCTAATGAAGAATAACGTGAACATAATTGTTGGAGCATCGGGACAAGTTGGCTCATATATTATTGATCGTCTTGTGGCAAATGAAATTCCCACGATAGCAGTTGTTCGTGATCCTAATAAGCTAAAGAATTCAAACCTACCATTCCGGCAGGCAGATCTTTTTAATACCGACCAGGTTGTTAAAGCATTTTATGGAGCAACAACAGCATTTCTCTTAACCCCAGAAAATCCAAGCTCTAACGACATTATTGATGATACAAAAAAGATAATTGAGAATTACAGAAAGGCAATCGAAGCAAATAAGATTAAAAGAATTATTTGTTTATCTAGTATAGGAGCACATATTGAGGGCAAATCAGGAAATCTAATAATGTCCAAACTGTTGGAGAAGAGTTTTGACAATTTTAATATTGAGAAAATATTCGTAAGGCCATCATACTATTTCAGTAACTGGCTTGGATACCTTTCTACGATTGAACAATTTGGAATACTACCAACTTTTTTTCCTGAAGAATTAACAATTGAGATGCTCTCACCTTTAGATCTGGCATTTTTTATTGCTGAGATTATAGCCAAGCCAATAGGGCAAACAACAACAAATGTTTATGAATTAGTGGGACCAAAAACATACAATTCAATTGACATTTCAAGAGCTTTTTCATCTGTACTAAACAAAGAGGTTTTTCTCCAATCTATTCCAAGAGACAAATGGAAAGAAACTCTTCTATCTGTTGGATTTACATCTAATTCAGCTGACAATCTGATCGATATGACCCAAGCGGTTGTTGATGGTTTCACAACTCCTGAGTTTCCTAGTAAAACAATTAGCTTAAAAACGACAATTGACGATTATCTGAGACAAGAAATGGGATTAATAACAACGACCCGCTAACAGGTCGGTATATGTCATTGGCTTTCCGCACCGCGAGAACTTACTGGCTAAAGAGGACCGCTAAGTGGTCGGCGGTGCGGCCAGCCCCGGCTCCCGCCGGGGACTCCCTCTTGGTGTCACGGTTTTTGCCAACGCGACAATATTCAAAACACCATCATAATCCTGCATCGCACCACGAGTGCAAAAACACGCGCCACCGCGACTCTGCGCCAACGCCACATACCGCCGAACGTTAGGCCAAATTCAAAGTTATACCCCTAAAAGCCATTCTTATGGTACACATTACACTTATTAAGTATAAGTGGTTTGGACCCCTATTAATCGGACTTTTTTACAGACGGTTAAATATAGATAAAAGTTTCGCTTTAAATTTGTCATAGCAAGGAACGACCGAAGGTGATTGTTAAACCGATGGTTGTGGAAGTGATACGGCGCCGTTCATTTCTTTCAATACAGACACCTGCTCCAACCCATCGATGATTGTTGTATTTCTCGTAAAACAGGATCAGACATTGTTCAAGTTCGATTAATGACCAGAAGCTCTGCCGTCCAAGTCTTTCGGAAAGGATCGCGTGGAAGCTCTCTATATGGCCATTCTCCTGTGGAGTGTAAGGATGAGTGAAGACTTGCATAAGCTGGTTCTCCCTGAAGAACTCTTGAACTGTTTTGGCTACAAACCTGCTGTCGTTATCGTTTCGGATTTCTATCTGGATATTCTTTCCAAGACAGTCATATGGCTGCAGGTACTGCACAATGATATATTCCCAGATGCTTTTGATCTGAGCCTGCCTGATCTGATAACCGACATGCCAGCATAAAGCTACCCTTGTGAAAGTATCAAGAACAGTAAGAACGTAAGCAAATCGGCGATACTCTTCAACCCAGACAAACTTTATGTCCATTTCTAATATCTCCAGAGGTGAGGAGGGCATGACTCTCCGATATTTTACAAAGCTCCGTGAAGGTTTTTGCGATCGGTCCTTCAAAAGATCACTCTCATCCATTAACCGATATACCTTCTTGTGATTAATCAGATAACCCAGGATCAACAGAACATAGGTCATTTTGTGATATCCGTAATCAGTGTCAGGATCAGCCTGTGTTGTTTTTATTTGTTCAATAACAACCTGATTGGGAACCCGCTCAACATCTTCTCCATTGATTCTTAATGTCCCCTGGCTGGGAGGCTTACCCCTTCTCCCGGACTTTGGCTTATAGTAATACTGATGTCTGGTAATGCCAGCTACTGCAAGTGCCGTATCTCTTTTCATGCCCCTGAAAATGAAAGAACTGACTATCTCCTTTTTTTCTCCAGAGCATACTTTTTTTTTAACAGCTCACTCTTTAGCTTGCCCTCCAGCTCCTTTTCTGCCAGCAATTGCTTTAATACTGAGTTCTCTTTCTCCAGTTCCCGGATCCTCTTTAAATGCTTTGGAGTCATCCCATGCTGAAGCCCAATCTCACCCATTTCTTCCAGCTTGCTTTTCCAGGAATAATAAGTGGCAGGATACAAATCATACTTCTCAAGAATGACTTTTACTCCTTGTTCACTGGCTTCTTTAATGATACGCAGCTTCTCTTCTTGTGTGAATGTTCTCTTGTTCATCATCATAAAATTACAGATTTCTGTCTATAATTTTGTCCGATGAATTAAGGGGCTAATACA
>JAGVVH010000451.1 GCA_019135895.1 Bacteroidota bacterium
TTTTTTTAAATTGTATATTTTTCAAGGGACAGAATTAATTCTGTCCCTTTTTAGTATTTACTTTTATAACCATTCTTCTTTCATAATTTCTCCTCGCAAACTCACTTGGATTAACTTTAGCGGGATATTACGTTTTGCCTGTTTTCGGGCTTCCTGACAGATTTTGAGCAGTCCGCCGCAACAAGGAACTTCCATTATCATAACCGTAAGGGTATTTATGCCGCCCTCATCAATCATAGCGGTGATTTTCTCTATATAGGAGTCAATTCCACTGTCTAACTTAGGACAAGCAATCGCCAATCTTTTTCCCTTTAGAAAATCGGCATGAAAGTTTCCCATTGTATAAGCACAACAATCGGCAGCCACCAACAAATCAGCTCCTTTAAGAAAGGAAGCCATGGGAGAAAGAAGATGAAGCTGAACCGGCCATTGTTGCAAAGTACTTGCGGCTTTTACCTCCAATTTTTCAGAATTTGTAGGTAAATCAAAAACCTGTTCTCTGCCCCCGGGGCAACCACATGCCTTATTCTCGGAATGCTCTTGCTTAAAAGAAGGAATAGGGATATTATGTTCAACAAGATACTCCATGCCTTCCTGAAGTAAGCCTGTTTCTCCATGATCGTTCAGATGTTTTAAATGTGCTTTTATCACATCTATCCCCTTGGGAAAAAGTCTTTCCATAACTGCTTTTTCATCGTAGGCTTCTGCTTCTCTTTCTTCTTCGGTGATGGCACCTTGTGGACAATCGCCAATGCAGGCACCCAAGCCATCACAATATAATTCGCTCACAAGAGCCGCTTTCCCGTTAATAAGCTGCAACGCTCCTTCATGACAGCCTTCTACACACTGTCCACAACCATTGCATAACTCTTCGTCAATTTTAATGATTTTTCTTTTCATTGTTATATGTTTTTGATTATTACTATTTAATGATTAATTACAATGCAAAAGTATAACTTCAGAAAGCATCATTTCGGTAACTTATGTTACAAATAATATTTTTGTGTAAACCTGACTATTGAAGAATAATAATTTCTATCCGATACCTAAATTTTTATAGGTATCAAGTAAAGCTTCTTGGTCATCTGTAATAATTAAAATTTTATCCTTTTCTTTTAAAATTGTTTTGCCGGTCGGAACAAAGTATAAATCGTCACGTCGAATCAATACGGCCAGAGTTTTATCAGGAAAGGAAAGATTCATAAGTTGATTTCCATTTAGAAGCATTTCCGGGGTTACTTCAATTTCTGTAGTAACTGATTTAATATCATTGGAGAAATCTATATCAAAAGCACTTAATTTATTTATTTGTTTAGGTTTATCAGCAAGCTTTAACCATTTTGCAACTAAAGGAAGCGAGGTGCCTTGTACAACTAAAGAAACTAAAGTACAGAAAAAAACGATATTAAAAATGAGTCTCGCATGAGGAATATTCTCAACAAGTGGGAAAATGGCAAATATGATGGGAACCGCCCCCCTTAATCCAACCCATGAAACATAGGTTTTTTCTTTTAAGGGCATTTTACGAAAAGGAAGCAAACATAAAAATACTGTGAGTGGTCTTGAAATGAAAATCATCAAAAAACTGATAAATAGTCCGGGCAAGATTATGGGTACTAATTCGTGTGGATTTACTAATAATCCTAACATTAAAAACATAATCAACTGAAACATCCAGGCTAACCCATCAAAAAAATTGAGAGAGGATCGTTTATGTACGAATTTTGAATTTCCAAGAACCAACCCACCGATATAAACGGCAAGAAAACCATTCCCCTTTAAAAAATAAGTTACAGAAAAAATAAAAATAGAGAAAGTGAATACTAAAATCGGATATAATGAGTCGTTTCCAATTTTAATACGATTGATTATAAAAACTGCAAGTTTGCCTATTAAAATACCCAAAACGGCTCCTATTAAGAGCTGCAAAATCAAGGTTAATCCCACAATCCAATAGTTTGGAACATTGTTGAGTTTAATAATTTCTATTAATGTGATAACCAAAACAAATGCCATTGGGTCATTACTTCCACTTTCAAGCTCCAATAAGGGACGAAGATTGTTTTTAAGGTGCAATCCTTTTGAACGAAGAATGGAAAAAACAGAAGCGGAATCTGTGGAAGCCATGGTTGAGGCCAGCAATAGAGAGGTTAAAAGACCCATGCCTGCTGATTCAGAAGTCATTCCAAATACCAACCAAATAATTACTCCCGTAATTATCGCAGTTAAAAAAACACCAATGGTGGATAATATTACTCCTTGTGCTATTATGGGACGAATTTCTGAGATTTTAGTATCTAATCCTCCCGAAAAAAGAATAATACATAAAGCAAGAGTTCCGATTTTTTGGGCAATATCAATATTTTCAAATTGAATTCCCAATCCATCACTTCCACTTAACATCCCAACAGCTAAAAATAGTAATAATGCAGGAACTCCAAATTTTGAACTTGCCTTTCCGGCAATAATACTTAGAAAAAAAAGAACTGATATTACTAGTAAAACAATCTCAATTGGAATATTCATTATTTTAATTCTTTTTTTACTTTACAAAGCAATATATATGATTCTCATAATAATTGAAATGTTGAGGTTTATTTTACCCTTATTTCATGCTCTATTTATGATAACTTTTAGTAATCTAAGGCAATCGGTTGCAAATTTAATGTTTTTTTCTCAAAAATAAAAGTATGTTCCCTAATTTCTTCCTATTATTATATAAAAATAATTTGCACTCAAGGACAGTTTTATTCTCTTTTAACTCATAATAAGAATAGTATAATGTCAAAAATGGATACTATCAAAACTATGATTCAATGTTAAAAAAGTAACTTTATTACATTATAGAGAGAAATAATTTTTTCCCTCCATTCAACAAAAAATATGTATTTTTGCGCAATTATTAAGTAGTAACAAAATAAGTAAGATATGCGTCCTGATTTTAGCAATGTAAATCACAAAACTGCTTCTAAAAAACGACAAAGTTATAACGATTGGGCAAAAGAACATGGAATTGATAACCAATGGCTTACTGCAGAACAGATAGCTGTAAAACCGGTTTACGGGAAAGATGACCTTGCCGGAATGGAACATCTGAATTATGCAGCAGGTCTTCCTCCTTATCTTCGCGGACCTTATTCTACCATGTATGTGAATAAGCCTTGGACAATTCGCCAATATGCCGGATTCTCTACAGCCGAAGAGTCTAATGCTTTCTATCGCCGAAACCTGGCTGCCGGACAAAAAGGACTTTCTATTGCTTTTGACTTGGCAACGCACAGAGGCTACGATTCGGATCATGAAAGAGTTGTTGGAGATGTTGGTAAAGCAGGTGTGGCTGTCGATTCTATTCTGGATATGAATATTCTTTTTGACCAGATTCCTTTGGATAAGATGTCGGTTTCCATGACTATGAACGGGGCAGTATTGCCGATCTTGGCATTTTACATTCTGGCTGCAGAAGAACAAGGAGTTCCAATGGAAAAGCTGACCGGGACTATCCAAAACGATATTCTCAAAGAATTTATGGTGCGCAATACCTATATCTATCCACCGGCTCCTTCCATGAGAATTATTGCCGATATTTTTAACTTCACTGCCCGCAATATGCCCAAATTCAACTCAATTTCAATTTCCGGGTACCACATGCAAGAGGCTGGAGCTACTTGCGATATTGAGCTGGCTTATACTCTCGCTGACGGGTTAGAATATCTGCGTACCGGGGTTAATGCCGGATTGAGCATTGATGATTTCGCCCCGCGACTCTCTTTCTTTTGGGCTATCGGAATGAATCATTTTATGGAAATTGCAAAAATGAGAGCTGCCCGTATGCTTTGGGCTAAAATTGTAAAGCAGTTTAATCCCAAAAATCCTAAGTCGATGGCTTTGCGTACACATTGTCAGACTTCCGGATGGTCGCTTACCGAACAGGATCCATTTAACAATGTTGCCCGTACCTGCATCGAAGCAATGGGCGCTGCATTGGGACATACCCAGTCTCTACATACCAATGCGCTTGATGAAGCGATTGCCTTGCCAACCGATTTTTCTGCAAGAATTGCCAGAAATACCCAAATCTATATTCAGGAGGAAACTAATGTTTGCCGTTCGGTAGATCCTTGGGCAGGTTCTTATTATCTGGAAAACTTAACTCACCAGATTGCGCATCGTGCATGGCAGCATATTCAGGAAATTGAATCCCTGGGCGGAATGGCTAAAGCTATTGAAACAGGAATTCCGAAAATGAGAATTGAAGAAGCTTCGGCCAGAAAACAGGCCAGAATAGACTCCGGTATTGAGTCTATAGTCGGTATTAATAAATATAAATTAGATAAGGAAGCTCCTATTGATACTCTTGAAGTTGATAATTCGGCAGTTCGTGAAGCGCAGCTTTGTCGTCTTGCAAAATTGAAAGCCGAACGTAACAATGCTGAGGTGCAGCTTGCACTTGACGCTATTACCGAATGCGCTCGTACAGGAGAAGGGAATCTGCTGGAATTATCACTGGATGCCGCTAGAAAACGTGCATCTTTGGGTGAAATATCTACTGCTATGGAAAAAGTATTTGGTCGTTATAAAGCAAAAATTAATTTAATTACAGGCGTGTACAGTTCAGAACAAAACAACAATGCAACCTTTAAGAAAGCAGCTGCATTGGCTGACAAGTTTGCCGAAAAAGAGGGAAGAAGACCCCGTATTATGATTGCCAAAATGGGACAAGACGGCCACGACCGCGGAGCTAAAGTGGTTGCTACCGGTTTTGCCGATATCGGCTTCGACGTGGATATGGGTCCGCTTTTTCAAACTCCGGCAGAAGCTGCCAAACAGGCAGTCGAAAATGATGTCCATATTTTAGGTGTATCTTCACTGGCTGCCGGTCATAAGACTTTGGTGCCACAAGTGATTGAGGAACTCAAAAAACTTGGAAGAGAAGATATTCTGGTTATGGTGGGAGGTGTTATCCCTGCTCAGGATTATGATTTTCTTTACAAGGCAGGTGCTGCTGCTATCTTTGGTCCCGGAACCGTGATTAGCGATAGCGCTATCAAAATGCTCGAACTGATGCTCGGAGAATAATTGCTCCTTTTACTGCTGTCGGAAAACCAAAGAAAACACTCTTTCTCACGACACTCTCTGATCATTGGTATTCTTTCTTGAAAATAAATATTTATAATATTATTTTTTATGAAAAAAAGAAAGTATGCTTTTTTTGGTTTCTTATTTCTTGTCCAATTAGGATTGTTTGCCCAGCAAAATCCATCCGGAAAAGATTTCACCCAATATGTCAATCCTTTTATCGGTACCGGTGCTCTTGACAGTTTGAGCCTGTCAGGCAGCAATTTTCCCGGAGCATGTTTCCCTTTCGGTCTGGTTCAACTGAGCCCCGATACCCGCGAATATCCCGACGATCCTTGTAGCGGCTACGATTACAATGACGGCACTATCCTTGGATTCAGCCATACCCACCTTAGCGGTACCGGCTGCCCCGACTTATATGACTTTCTCTTTATGCCTTTCAGCGGTAATGTGCAATGGGATGCTGGAAGCGATGACGGAAAAACAGAAGGTTTCAGATCTCCTTATCGTCACCGGAACGAGAAGGCTTCACCGGGTTACTATTCCGTTATTCTCGACAAGTATAATATCAAAGCAGAACTGACCGCTACCGAACATTGCGGAATGCACCGTTACACTTTCTCGGGAAATGACCTTGCCCGCCTGATGATTGACCTCGATCACTCTTTAGTGAGAACCAGTCCTTACAGATACTGTAAAATTCTTACTGCTCAGGTTAAGGTTATTGATAATAAGACCATAGAAGGCTACCGAATTATTTCCAGTTGGGCAAAACTTAGGAAAGTCTATTTTAGAGCGGAATTCTCAAGACCTTTTGACTCCTGGCTTATCCGGGAGGGCAAATATGAATTTGAAAATGCACCCGTCGGCAATCATCAGAACCTGAAGATGATCGTCAATTTTAAGGATCATAGTTCGCCCCTTATTGTCAAAGTGGGCATTTCAGCGGTTTCTGCAGAAGGAGCCAAGGCTAACCTCAATGCCGAAATTGCAGATTTTGACTTTGACAAGGTGGTGAATTCAGCCAAGCAGGCCTGGAACAAGGAGTTGTCTTGTATTGATGTGACCGGAAGCAAACAACAGATGACCATATTCTATACGGGACTATATCATCTTTTCATCCAGCCGAATAATATAGCGGATGTCTCGGGAGAATATCCGGCTACGGACTACAGCATAAAAACGGCTCCCGACAAAAAGCATTACAGCACTTTTTCTTTGTGGGATACTTATCGTGCCGCCCACCCGTTTTATACCCTTATCAAGCAGGAACATGTTGCCGGGTTCATCAATTCTATGCTCCGGCAGTATGACACTTATGGGTATCTCCCAATCTGGCAACTTTGGGGTTCTGAAACCTATACCATGATCGGCAATCATGCCATCCCGGTAATTGTGGATGCAGTGCTGAAAGGAATCAAGGGTTTTGACTATCAGCTTGCTTACGAAGCAGTAAAAGCCTCTTCTTTGGTCCCTCATCGGAATGCTCCTTTCAACCTTTTGGATAAATATGGCTACTTTCCCGAAGATTTACAATCCCAGTCCGTTTCTATTACCCTTGAAATTGCATACAACGACTGGTGTACTGCGCAATTGGCAAAAAAACTCGGCTACGAAGAGGATTATAAGTACTTTATGAACCGTTGCTGCTCCTATAAAAATCTGTTTGACAAAAATATCGGATTTTTCAGAGCCAAAGATAGCACCGGAAAATGGATTACTCCCTTTAATCCCCTGACTTACGGCGGCAACGGTGGATATCCTTTTACAGAAGGCAATGGTTGGCAATATTTATGGTATGTTCCCCACGATGTTTACAATTTTGTTGATTTGTTGGGAGGAAATGATAAATTCATTCAAAAACTGGACACTTTTTTCACTTTAAATGCCCGACCCGAAGATGTCAACGGCAATGCTTCCGGCTTTATCGGTCAGTATGCCCACGGGAACGAACCAAGTCATCACGTGGTCTATCTTTACGATTATACGGATGAACCTTGGAAAGCACAGTATTACAGCGCACAAATCATGAACGAACAATACAACGACCTCTCATCCGGATATTCAGGAAATGAAGATTGCGGACAAATGTCAGCCTGGTATCTTTTCAGTTCCATGGGCTTTTATCCCCTCAATCCCGCAAACGGCATATACTGCTTTGGCTCTCCCCAATTGGAAAAGGTAACGCTTTATTTGACGGATGGAAAAGCGTTCCAAATCATCACCCATCAGGGAAAATCGGACAATAATAAAATAACAATTGTAGATGATGAAATTAGCATTTCTTCCAATAAATCAAATATTTACATTAAAAAAATAGTACTTAACGGGAAACCGTATAAGAAAAACTATATTACCCATCAGGATATCATGGCGGGAGGATTCCCTTTGGGCAAAATATTTCCGATATCAAACTCTTTTCCGGATTTGCTCTTCAAACTTACTTTGTTTCTTTTCCATTAGAAGCAAAATTAGTTTACTCCGGAATATTTAGATTGTTTATACTTCTTGTCTTTACTATACTTCACCTTTTTCCACATCAACATATTACACTATCTACACGGTCAGACCCCTTCTCTGCTATTAACGGAGCCAATATAATCATCTCTATTTCCAGCCGAAAATACCTATTTCCCGGAGTGAAGCTTTCCTCGATTCATTACAAAGCTTTCCACGGTTCATTACATAGCTTTCCAACTCGAGTTACATAGCTTTCCATCAAGTCGAGCAAAGCTTTCCATTAAGTCGAGCAAAGCTTCGTATTTGAAAATCGAAAAAAAAAAGGATAATTTTGGGGTGCTTTACAATGGTGGCGTTTCATTTGGCAACCTTCAATTTTCCTATCTGTTCATATAGCAATAGTACTCCTTCTCCTGCTTTTTATCAAGGTCTTTCATGTTAAATACTAAAGCAGATTTATTGTTTTTGTTTATCCTTGTTGTCTGATTTTTTTGGAATGTTATACTACCCATGTGCGGAAGAAAATTTTAATACTAGGAGAAATAAAATTTAATAAGGGAAAAATTTATTTTAATACTAGGAGAAATATATTTTAATAAAGGAAAAATTTATTTTAATACGTATATAATTTTTGCTACAACCTATTGCAAATTTATTCTCTCTTTTTCGGGATGTTTTTCATTGCAAATAGGGTTTAAAAGATACGGGTATTTTGAATATTTTGGGAACTCGTTCTTTCTCAAGCTGAAACTATTGATTATTCTCAGAACCCTAATTTCATGGATTATTGAAATTTTCGCAGATTAGTATTAACTTTCTAAAAATGTCTTTTTACGAAAACCTCCTTTGCAGTAGCAATTATTTTGTGTACCCCAGCTCACCTTGCTCTTAATTAGCAAATTTAATTTTCCTGTTTTTGTTTTTCCCTTTTTATTGATATTCTCTGAAACTTTAAATTTTCATTTTTTTGTAATTCTTCAGCACGTTTATTCCCCACATAAAAATCTTTATCAATAAAAACAAACAAAACAGTATTGATATCTTGAGTCTGTTTAATTTGTTTTATTATTTTTCTTTCTAATTTAGAGAAAAAAGTTACTTTATCTGAAACGACAATATATCGATATCCATGCAGCCACGACCAGTCAAACGTAATGCTATCTTTATTGACTAAATCTTTATCTATGACATCTTTTAAATATACTGTATCTTCGGCATGTCTAGGAATTTCTTTATAGATCGTTGATTTTATCTGAACTGTATCCCGAAATCCACAACCGACAAATTTACTCGGCACAAGAAGTTGGGTTTGATTATCAAAGAACAACCCTCTTTTGTCAAAGGATGAGAAAAAATCCTCTTGAGCATTGTATAAGACAATATAATGAATTTTTTCTCTTTTCAGCTGTTTATAAATGACAGAATCTACTTGAGTATAAGAAGAATATATTTTTGGATTTTGAATTCCAAATGTCAATTTTGCAATCAATCCACCGCAAGAAGATAGCCCTATACCAAGCAAAACGATGATAATGATCGTATGAATGTGATTTTTTGATAATAAATTTTTCATAAAAGCTTATTGTTATTATGTTTTAGAAAATCTGTGTGGAGCATGTTTCATCTCCACACAGATTACTATTAACTAGTCAATTCGAATATCTAATTGTGTTTTTCCATAACATGAAAGAGTGTCATCTTTATATATTAAACCTATATTTTCATCCTCATATTTATACATATTCGGTAAAATAGTAATACCACTCTGAATTGAATATTTTTCTACTATGTTATTTGGAAGATTTTCTTTAGAAATAAACACGGGTTCATCTACTCCAAATTCTTCTTCAGCCTGCTTTAAATCTTTAATAAAATATAACGTAGCAGTTTCTTTATCTATATCAAAGTCTAATAAACTCGAACTGTTATTTGTCATTTCACCAGTTATACTTAAAATACAGATTCCGAAACAATCTTTACAGTCACAAATTTTCCCATCTCTTGGTCTTTGATATATTAGACGATGAAAATTCCCTTCTACTGCAACAGTAGCAAATCCAAGTTTTAGAGTTACTATCCAATTTTTATTAGCAACAGAAGAATTGCTATTAGTGTTCGTTACAACATCTTGAATTGTTTCTTCTTTATTACATGCTACAAAAAAAACAATACCTATTAAGATTATAATTAATGTTGCAACCATTATTCTTTTCTTTTTCATAAGTTTCTTTAGTTAAATTAGTTAAAAATAATTTTTTGTTTGCTAATCTCGTTAAATTTTCTTGTATTTTTGTCTTCGAGATTTTTTGTGCAATCGTTACAAACATTCCGATATATGCCTTAGGTGCTTGGCAGCAGGGTTGGGTAAATTTTCTTTTCAAAGTAGTAATATACCTTTCTCTGCAGGGCACCTTTTTTATTGCCTTCCGTCAACAGGCGCACAAAATGACGGAGGCTAAGTCAGGCTAAATTTGTTTTGCACAAAAAATGTATTCCCCATAAGAATAAAATTGATTGACAGAGATAAATAACAAGCGAAAAAGGAATCTTATCTCTATTTACTTTGTTAAATATTTGTGGCAAGCTATTGTTTGAGATGCACAATAGTTCCATAGAATATAGTTTCCGACAAAATTGCAATATCAATTTGATTAACATATTAATTAATTTAATATTTCGTTCTAAAAATCAAAATCCTTATTTAATTAATACTTAGCGTTTTAATTCGCAAAAAATTTAATTTTTATCTTACGATATATCAGCGCTAAAAGTAAATCAAATAATTGAATTATAAAAGCAAAAATGAAAAAATTTTTAACAACTAACAATTATTTGTTAAGACTTAATGCACCTAAAATAAAATACAAGTTACCAAAAAAATTATCACCTTTGCAACCTGAAGGGTTAAGATTACGTCAAATGCATAAAATTAACCAAAACAAAAAAAGTATGAAAAAATTAATTGTGTTATTAGCATTAGTGGGTTTTCTGTT
>JAGVVH010000191.1 GCA_019135895.1 Bacteroidota bacterium
AGAGTATTGATATCAGCCGCATCTGATGGTTGATAACAATTGATGATATTAGAAAGGGAGCCGGTATGATAGGCATCCAGTAATCGACAAAGAACAGCAGTTGGACTGTTGGTAGTAGCAGCGTTCTGAGTTCCCCCTTCACTAGAAATTACCCAATCTGCATGTTGGGTGTTAAGCATTCCGTTAATTTCATAAATCATCATACTGTCACAATAATGGTTTGTAGGATCATTGGCAAAAGCACCAAGAGAATCACTATTAAAATTGATTGCGATGTATAATGGTGATGTATTAATAACAGGAAATTTATCATTTTGGGCAAAAATAAATCCCGTTGAAATAAATGCTATAAATATTAAAGTTATTTTTTTCATTGTATTTTAATTTTAAATCTGATTTATAATTGACCAATGAGGCAAGTTTTTTGAAGTAATGTTACTTCCCCTGCAGCAATGGTAATCATTCCGATAAATTTAACAGAGTAATTTCCTTTTGCCTCCAAGCACATTGAGCCGACTTTAAAACCTGACGGGTAGCAAATCTGGACTCCGCCAAAGTGTAAATAGCCGGTTGCAGTCAATTCTCCTCTGAATACGTCTTTTGACCAAATTTGTCCGTAGAATCCGACTGTCAGGGAACCGGAAACAGCAAGATCAGCACATATTTCCGTTTGACATTCTGATACGGTCAAATCAAATCCTAAAGTTGCTGAAATACCTACTTTGATCGTTATACCGAGTTCGGCAATGCACGGAATTCCCCCGTAAGGAGGAGGCAGAGGGAAATCACAAGAAATTCCGCCACCGGACAGAGATCCTTCAACACGATATTTTTCACTATCTTGAACCTTATCATGGCAACATTCATTAAATAAATTTAAGCCACCACCAACTGAAAATGATGGATCCTCATATGAACATGGGACTTTTAAGGGAGAGTTTTTAAGGTAAGTTTCAATAAATTTTCCTTTACTTTTGATTCCTTCTAAAAAATCTTTCAACACTTTTAAATCAACTGAAATAGAAGCATTAGTAGTAATGTCTTTATTTACAACCACTATTTCAGTAGAAGCATTATCAGTGACATGTCCATCGGCAAATGCTTCAAAATTCACGGTCATGTTAGAAACCTTTTCAGATGATACAGAACCGATGGCAGGAGTTGAGTTGGCTCCAAGTCGTACATCGCCACTCATTCCGGGTGGATCAGTAACTATTTCAAACTCGGAAACCGAAATGGCTTCTCCTTTAGACCAGCACTTTCTTTTTGGAGTAACACTCACAATCTGTATATCATCAATAAGAAAGACTTTAACTTGGTCTTGTTCAACCCCATGTTCAGAAACCCTGGTACAGGTAAAAACAGTAACACTATCTCTTGGATTTACGGTAACCTGAGGCAGATTGTCGGCAGACAATATGATCCCTCCTGACCATTTATAACAATCTTGAGGGTTGTTTGAAGCTGCACCGATGACAACAGTTTGTGTATTATTTGCAAGTTTTGCAACTTTTTTATCTTCTCCTGCAAATTGAGCAAAAATATTTGCAGTTGAAAATAACAGCAAAGCCAGTAATAATAATTTGATTAGCTTTTGCATGTTGAATCCGGTTTTATTTAAAATTATTTTTTTCATCATTGTACTCTTTTAATAGTGAATACTAATTGACCTGATGTATAAGCAAATATTGTCAAAGTGCCATAAGAGCCCGGACGGAGAACCCCGATTGGGTCACCTTCAATCTGAAGCGGAATCTGTATTGTTGTAGCATGTTCAGAAATCTCATCCGTGGTAAATGCGATCCAAGAACCACCATGGCTGACAAGGGAAATTACCGGCGAATAAATATCAACATTTCCAATATTTCCAAATTCAAGAACCAAGCTGATAGTTCTATTTAATCTGGGATTGTTCGGGAATATTAGATTTGTAGCCAATCCTTCGGGAACTTCATTCTGTATTTCAAAGTCATCTTCAAGGTAAGATGTTCCTTCACATAAGTTAAGAGCTCCGACAGTATAAGTTCCAATATCTTTTCCTGCAAGGTCAAATTGTGCAAATGCCTGATAATAATTAACAAAAATTAAGGTATCAGCATAGATTGTGTCATTTTCGTTTTCTAACCAAACAGGCATATCTTCCCTGAATCTCGATCCTGTAAGCTCTACTGTTACTACTCCGGTATTTCCTCCGTAGCTAGGATTGATGGTCCTAAGTTCAAATGGGAGAATGTCAGCCTGAAGAACAATATTCTGACTATTATGTGCAGGGGTGCTTCCTAAAACGTTTATTCCATAATAATCAGATTGGGTGGATGGAATAAAGATTTCTGGGTTGGCTGATAGCTGTTCTATTGAGGAATAGTCATATTGTAAGTTACTTCCAATATCATTATGTAAAACGTAAAAATTATTTACTGCTCCTGATGCTGAATCTGATGAGAGGAGGTAGAGACGCACAGTTTCATTTCTATTTTCTCCAACATTTAATTTGTAGTCATTTGCCAAATCGTTGATCAGGGTATCCGGAAGAGGTGTATTAAACGGAAGATTTCTTATAGTGACATTGAACGGATAAATACCGCTTGATGTGTTATTGTTTTCGTCAATTTCGTTGAATGCATTAGTTACATCCGTTTTAATCAGTATATAATATTCCCCTTCTCTTACTCCGGAAATTCGAGCTGAAAGCGTATGTCTTACTAGTGCAGAAGGAGCCAAAATGATTCCATTCGTAACACTCCCAAGAAGTTTGTCATGGATATCAAAGATAGTATCTGATGACATGTATGCCAATTCTCTTAATCCATATCCTGACAAAGCATTGCTCCCAATATTCTTAACATCCCAGCTAATATGAAGTTGATTTCCAGACAAGATTGTGTTTTCGGATGAAATGTTTTCAATAATCAAATCTCCAGGAAGTGGAAGGGTAACATGTACTGATGCAGATGTGATGTTGTTAGATTGATAAATTTCAAAGAAAGAGCTGTTCGCATTAGTCTTGGCAAGAAGGAATAAATATCCATTATTAGGAAGCGGAATAGTAATTGAAATAGTATCAGTATAACTTTGTCCTGAGCCAAGTGTTAAGTGTTTTAAATTATTTTTTAATTCAATGTCACTTCCCGACAAGATTGTATCCGATGAAAGGAAGATTTTATCATTCCATGAAGTAGAAGTAGTAAAGATTTCACTGATATTGGTTACCCTATATGAAATTCTGCACCCTTGACCTGCAACACATGGATCAAGGATGGTGAAATTATCAATTTGTAGATCCGGAGTTGGTAATGAATTGACAGTAATCGGAAGAACTAAAATATTGTTGTCAAAATTAATGTCAAGGTTAGATTGATAAAGATCATTTATCCCAAGTAGATAGCAAGTTGATGGGGAACCAAAAGGAATTGTTATATTGAAAGTACATTGGTAGGAGTCGTTTGCAGTCAATACTCCTGAATGATTCATTATACTAAGTCGGGTGTCACTATTATCCAAAATCGTATCTGAAGACAGATAAAGAGCATCTGACCATGAACTTATTAATGTCGGATTATTAGTTATATTTTGAACGGTCATATTATACTGAACTCTCTGTCCCCACTCAACAACCGTATTTCCGGCAATATTTGATACTTCAAGATCCAAAATATACTCTTTAAGAACTATTCGATGAGTTCTGTGAATATTGTTGTTTTCACCTGTATATTCGTAAATTTCACTGTTTGCATCAGTAACGATATATAAGAAATAGTTTCCTGCAGAGATATTAGTTGGAATTGCTATTGAGTTAGTTTGTCCGAAAAATGAATTAGTATCAAGGGATCTGTTATGTTGAATAGTTCCAATTAAAGTGGCATTTGCAATATTAAAATATGCCAATTGAGAAATATATAGTTTATCTTTCCAGGTTCTATCAGAAATATTGGCAGAACCTTGATTTGTTACATTATAACTTAAAGTTGAACTTGATCCGATATGGATAGTGTCCTCAATATTGGAAGTTGTTATAAACAAATCCGGAGCGGGCGATAATGAGATTTGTAATGGAGAACTGATTGCTAAATTTGAATGGTTGTTATTACCTTCACATATTGAGTCAGTTGCATCAATTAGAACAAAAATATAGTAAGTCCCATAGATTCCATCCGGAATTTGTGCAGTATATTCAATAGTCTCACTTTCTCCGGGAACCAGTGATTCAATTCTTTGATTTTGTCCAATTAAAGTGAGATTTCCGGGAATAAAAGAAGGAGAAGTGCCCAAATAGATATTATCAAATATAACTTGATTTAACACAGCAGCACTTCCTGAATTTGAAACTATCCAACTGATATTCATTGAATTACCAGACCAAGTTGCCGAATCAATGACAAGATTGCTGATGGATAAATCAGGAGTTATAACCAGAATGGTTTGTATGGAACTATTGTTGGTCTCATCATCTTCATTAATCATGTTCTGATAATCAGTGTTGACCATGATTGAAAGGGTTGAATTTGTATAACAGTGAAGGTTAACGGTTTTGCTTCTCAATACAGTTTCACCGGGAGCAAGGTTGAAATTGGAAGAAATATTATGTGAAAAAGCAGAGTTAAGATAAATTGCATCATTTATCGTTCTATTAATTAAACTGCCCGGTCCATTATTCCTTATGGTCCAATAAATGGTGAGTGGATCATTTGGATCAATTGGATTTTGAATGGTCATATTGGAAACTGATAAATCAGGAATTAATATAGTTGTACCGGTTGAACTTCTCATAACATTGTTTTCTTCATAGAGATATTCAAAGACCTGATTATCTTTGTCTGTTTTCACATATAAATACCAATTTCCTTCTATGTTATTAGGAATAGTTACAATTGATGATACATCATAAAAAGAGTCAATCATAAGTATCCCATTATGTTGAATTGATTTTAATAAAGTAGCACTTGCAGGTGTAAATGTTTCGCTTTGTGAAATATAGATTCCGTCAACCCATCGGGATACTTCAGTATTTAATAATCCTATATTTTTTACCCTAAAATGAATAGTGCAAGTGTCATTGGCAGATACTGTTGATGGTGCTGACATTGATAATACAGCTAAATCAGAAGGAGGAGTTAGAATCACATTAAGAGTGTATGCGGAAAGTGATGTGTTGTTGACTTCAAAGATGCTTTCATAAACATTATCAGTTAAATCAGTTCTGACAAAAATGTAGTATGTTCCCATAAAAGTATTTGGAATTGTAACATCCTGAGTCGTTGTATAGGTGCTGTCAATAGCCAAATAACCTTGATGTGTGAATGTGCCGAGGTGAGTTGCTGTAGCCAAATTCAGACTTGATTCTTGACTTATATAGACAACATCCTGCCATTGAGAACTTATTGTTGCAGCGTCTCCATCGTTTTTAACAGTCCATGTTATAGAAAGTGGGTTTCCGGAATAAATGCTTGTCGGGTGAGATATGTTAGACACAATCAGATCTGCAGAAGGTGGTGGTAATATATTCAACAGTTTATAGAAAAAGTTGTCATTTTCATAAGTTTCTGGGATAACTCCTCCATGATGAACTCCACCTGAAAAATAGTAATAAGGATTTCCTGTTATACTTGGTTCATATGGAACAGGTGCAATGCCACCCGTTTGAGAGAAATTAATGCTATATGCATCAATCTGATCGGAGAAAACAAACAGATAGAAATTACCGATTAATTCCTCAGGAACTGTTATATCAACTGAATTTGTGTATGTTTCTCCGGGGTTTAATGATGACAGGTTATCTACAGATGCAACCAAATAGTCATTATTATCATATAAACGAACATCTACAGTTGAAACAATCCAGATATGATCCTGCCATGTTGCCCCCGGAGGAGTTGCTCCCATTCCGTCATTCTTTACCGTCCATTGAACAGTCATAGTACGTCCTGCTTGGGCTGTTGAATTTGTAATTTGTGTTACATGTAAATCTGCAAGATCTTTGATTTTGAAAATCATTGTATCACTCTCAAGTTCAATACAATCCTGATGAGCAATTACTTTCCAATAATAAATTTTCCCATAGTTTTCTGATGAGATATTAACAGGATAATTATAAGCAGTACTGGTTAAACCTGATGTAGTGGGTGTTGAAGGCATTGAAGTAGTTGACTCCCAAACATAAACATCATAGTAGGAGGCTTCGGAAATATTTGGCCAGGACAATGTTACCGGAGAAGTATATATAATAGTATTATTTTCAGGAGATAAGTTTGTAAATTCAACCGACCATCCTAAAGATGAAGTATCACAATTTGTTGAGAAAAATACCGGAATCGAGTATACACTCATGTCACTATCGCAGATTGCACGTATTTTGGCTGTATAATCATTGTACGAATCTAGTCCTGTAAGTAAAAATGAAGTATCACTAATTGTTTGTGAAATTTGACTAGACGGAGAATTTACTGGATTATAAACGACATACCACTGAGTTTCATCACTGCCCTTATTAAATGTTAATAGGGCTGTTGTTGTAGTTATATCACTCACATTGAGATTGGTGGGAGAAGGGCAGGTTAGTGAAAATTCCGATTCATAACTTCCAATATCGACTGCATTTCCACGAATGCGATAATTTCCTTCAATATCAATTGTGTCGGTTGGGACAAATGATGGATCACCACCATCAACACAAATTGAAGTAGGGTGAATCTGATATTCCTGATTCGATGGATTCATGAATCTAACATAGAACATGGAAGGGTCATTGCCGTCATTTTGTCCGGCTAAATTGATGTTGCCGGTACCTGAAAGTGTAAACCCTTCCGTTGCACAATATGAATAAGTTCCGTTGACAGGAGATATGTTATTTACAAAATATCCTTGTTTATTACCCCAAATAATTGTATTCAGAAATGTGTTATAAGAATAGTAGTTATATACTCCTCCTCCATCGCCTATTGAGCTGTTATTAACAATATCGCAATTGGTAAATGTGCTCCTATAGGTAAATACACCCCCACCTAATGAAGCGGATCCGGTTGAGTTGTTGTCAGTAATGTTACAATTAGTAAATCTGTTAGGAGTTGAAGTTCCGTAAGAATAAACACCACCTCCTTGAGCATCATAATCTGTTGTTCTGTTATTAGTGATGTAACAATTATTATAATTAGAATAATAATAGGCAAAAACTCCACCTCCAAAATTTTTTGAGTAATTATGGCTTATATTACAAAATTTAAAAATAGCAGAAATTGAAGATGATCCTTCGGAATAAACACCTCCACCTCTACCTGCACTATAGTTATTTGTGATAGTACAATTAGTAACAGTTATTGACTTGGCATATATTCCCCCTCCATGTGATGAAGTGTTGCTAGTAACGACTTGATTATTTGTTATGGAACAGTCAGAAATATTGATTCCCGCAAGGTCGGCATAAATTCCACCACCATTATTGACTGCAGTATTGGAATATATAAAAAATACAATTCAAGAAATTACCGCCATAACTTCCACCCCCGTATTGTGTTGAGGTTACACTTCCATTGGCATTTCCTTCCGTAATGATGCAATTTTCAACCAAAGCACTTAAACCCGAAACAGCAAAATATAGGACATGATAAGAGTTATCGGTGATATCATATTGAATACCTCGCTCTCCAGATAAAATAGTGGGATATGTTGTCAAATCTTGTGTGAGAAAGTCATTACTATAACCTCCTTTTATAAAAACATTTTTATCAATATAAAAAGTATTGGTACGATGATCATTAGTGTCATTAGTGTCAGTTTGATAATCAGGAATATATGTGCCATTTGCAATTAAAATGGTGTCATTATCTTGCAAACAAGGACAATTCAAAACAGTGCTTAAATTAAGTGCAGGTGATGCAACACTTTCTCCATAGTTGGATTCTAATCCGTTTGATTGACTGACATACCAAGTTCGATTTTCCTGATTAAAGGATGGACAGGTTAGAAAAGATTCCCCTGATACAAAAACACTACTGTCACCTCCATAATTACATAATGCCTGAACACTCCAGTCATATTGGGTGATTGGATCCAAGTTTGTAAAGGTATAGGTTGTGTCAGATATAACAAAGTACGAGTAATTCTGAGTTCCTGATTTTTTGTAGCGCAAACGATAAGTTTCGGAATTTCCATGCCATGCAACAGTTGCTGAATACAAATTTATTTCGTTAATATGCAGATTGTTTGCAGGAGGACAAGTGAGAGATGAATAATATGATTCATAAGCCCCCATATCAACTGTTGTTTCTTTGATACGGGTGTTACTGTCTAAATCAAATAAAACATTATTATTGGTGACGTAATAATTGTACCCTCTATTGATGCAGCTTGAGCCATATTGCAAACGATAGTTTTCATTGACAGGATCTTCAAAACGCACATAATGAATTCCTTCATCATTTCCATAATTATCAGCAGATAACTGAATATTTTCTGATCCGGAAACCAATACTCCCTGAATGGCTGAATAATAAAAACTTCCGTAATAATATTGATTATATCCGTTTGCTGTCCTATTTCCCCATAATATTGAATTATAGCGACTTCCGTAATAGGTTCCACCACCATTAGTGGAAGCATAATTATTTGAAAATGTACAGTTTGTAGATGTCCCATAATATGCCCCTCCTCCATAATTCGCACTATTATTAGTAAAAAGGCAGCTATATGAATATCCAGAATATGCCCCACCTCCGTAGTGGGAACAACTGTTGTTAGAAATAATACTGTAATAACAATTTAAGCTATAAATAGCTCCTCCGTAATTCGCATTATTTTCTCTAAAATCAGAATTATAAATAGTCCCGCTTGCAGCAGCACCTCCATTTTGTGCATTATTTTGGCTGAAAGTACTATTATATGTTGTTCCTTCGTATTTTCCCCCGCCCATATAGGAGGAAGAATTGTGAGAAAAGATACAATTATTTGCATTGCCGTAATAAGCTCCACCTCCATAATTACCACAACTATTATGATGAATATTACAATTTATTAGATTTGAGTAATAAGTTCCGCCTCCATATTGCGATGCATAATTGCTGTCAATAATACATTCTTCTAAATTTCCATAAAAGGCACCACCACCATAACTTTTTGTAGAACTCCCGTTAGCATTTCCTTTTTTGATTTCAAAACCTTTGATAAATGCATTTGGTGCAGTGAGATTATTAACATATACGACATGAAAACTATTATCGCTATTGTCTTCCCAAATCCCTATGTCTCCACTTAATATAGTAGGAAATAAATCAACGTCTCTTGTTTGGTAATCATCACTATATCCACCAATTAAGGAAATGTTTTTGTCAATGTAAAAGGTTTCTGTTCCAGGGCTTCCCGGGGTTAATTGAGTAGTAGGAATATAGGTGCCTGCTGAAACCAAAATAGAATCATTGTCCTGTAAGCAGGGACAAGCCAATACGTCACTGATATCTTTAGCGGGGGCACTCAGCATCGTGCCATAGTTCCCATCAACACCTCTGCTCTGATTGACATACCAAATACGTTGGTTAAAATCATCAAAACTTGGACAAGCCATAAATGATTCTCCGGATACAAATAAGCTGCTGTCGTTATTTGAACAAAATCCTCTTACACTCCAATCATATCTTTTGAATTTTTCTAGTCCGGTAAAAGTAATAGTGTCATTATTTACAATTTCATTGAAAAGATAATCCTCAGTTCCACTTTCTTTAAGTCTGACTCTGTAATATTGATGATTATTTTCTCCTGTCCAGGCAACAGTGGCAAAATTGGTGTCAATGTTAATCAAATGAAGATTATTTGGTGGAATACATGAAAGAGAATAGGTCATTTCATAAGCACCCAAATCGACGAAGTAGTTGAAAATACGATTATTTCCGTCAAGATCTGTGGTTATATTATAATTTGTAACATAATAATTATATCCTTTGTCCATACAATCTGAACCATATTGCAAATGGTAATCACCGTTTTCAGGATCTTCAAAGCGAGGGTAATTTATGTTTTCATCGTTGCCAAAATTATGATTTGATAATTGAATATTTCCTGTGCCCGATGGTAATGTGCCCTCAATAGCACAATAATATAAATTTCCATTATAATATTGGCTATTTGTGTTGTCGGAAGTGTTTTCCCAAAGAATAGAATTATATATTTCACCATAATAACATCCACCACCGTAAGTTGTGGCATGGTTATTTACAAATGTACAATTATAGGCACTTCCGGAATAATTACCACCTCCGTAATTTGCATAATTATGATTGAGTAAACAGTTGTAAAGAGTAGAGTTATAACTACCTCCTCCAACATAATCCGAACTGTTTTCTATAAATTGACAATAATGAGCGTTACCTTCATATAAACCACCTCCATAGTATCCTGTATTCCCAACAAAATCACAATGATTATGATTACCATTGTATGAGCCTCCTCCATAATTTTCTGCAATATTATGCATAATGGAACAATTTATCATGTTGGAGTAATATGAGCCTCCTCCATAATAACTGGCAAAATTGCTGTCCAAAATACATTCTTCAAGATTCCCGTAGTAAATACCCCCTCCGTATCTATTTTCATTAGTGCCGTTTGCATATCCGTTTTTAATTGTAAATCCTTTTAACAAGGCATTTGGAGCATAATTATTATTTACAAATACAACATGAAAAGCATTGTCAGTTTTGATTCCGGGTGTCCCAATATCTCCATTTAGAATGGTTGGATATAATCCGATATCTCTTGTCAGAAAATCATTGCTGTAGCCTCCTATAATTTTTAAGTTTTTATCAATATAAAAAGTTTCACTCCTGGCTACGCCCGAATTCTTTTGAATAGAAGGAAAATATTCCCCATTAGCCACCAAAATCGTGTCATTTTCTTGTAAACAAGGGCAACTCAAAACATCTGAAATATCTATAGCAGGTGCACTGATTTGATTTCCAAGACTACTTTCAACACCAGTGTTTTTACTTACATACCAAATTCTGCGATTAAAATCGTCAAAAGCAGGACATGCCCTAAAAGTTTCTCCTGAGATAAAAAGACTGCTGTCGGTTGATGAACAATAGGCCCTTACACTCCAGTCATATAATTTAAATTTATCTAACCCGGTAAAGGTATAAGTTGTATCATAGACAATCTCATTAACAAGATAGGTACTTGTGTTGTTTTCTTTTAAACGAATTCTGAAGTAAGAATGATTATCTTCTCCTGACCAAGCTACACTTGCATTGTTTGTATCCACAAAAGTTACCCTCATCTCTCTTACAGGCAAACAAGTTAAAGAAAATGTCATTTCATAAGCCCCCAAATCAATAATGCTGTCAAAAATACGGTTGTTTCCGTCAAGATCAGTTGTAATTCCATTATTGTTTGCATAATCGTTATATCCAATATTCATACAATCTGAACCATACTGTAAATGATAATCTTCATTGTCAGGGTCTTCAAAACGAACATAGTATTCCCCCTCATCATTTCCAAAATTATTGATAGATAATGGAATATTTCCTGTTCCGGATGGAGCAATCCCCTGAAAAGCAGAGTAATAATATGAGCCACTGTAATACTGAGGATCACTGCTCGAGGAGGTATTCCCCCAAAAAATGCAATTATAATTATCCCCATATGCATTCCCTCCACCACTATAAGAGGCATTGTTTTTTACAAAAGTGCAATTGTAAGCCCGATCACCATATTTACCACCGCCATATTGTGAGGAATTTTCTGTAAACAAACAATTATAAAGATCTGAATAATAACTACCGCCTCCTCTATAAGTAGCACTATTTTGATTATATTTACAATGGTATGAGTCCCCACCATAAGTTCCGCCTCCGTAATAGGAACTATTCCCAATTAGAGTGCAATGATGTAATATTCCCTCGGTAACGGCACCTCCATAAGAATTTGAATGATTATCAATAAATTCGCAGTAATTGCTTGTTCCACCATATTTGGCACCTCCATAGTAATTGCTTGAATTGTTTATATAGCTGCAATTATCTGATACTCCGTAATATGAAGCCCCACCATAATCATCTGTGGAATTGTTTTGTAAAATACAGTTCGATAAATTAGTATAATAAGTTCCCCCCCCGTAATATGAAGCATAGTTGCTGTCAATAATACACTCGTCCAGAGTTCCATAATAAACACCACCTCCGCTATTATAGGAGTCGTTGGCATATCCGTTTCTTATAGCAAATCCCTTTAATAATGATTCTGATGCACTGTTGGAGTTAAAAAATACTACATGAAAAGAATTATCGGTGTTAGTACCTGAAACTCCGATATCACCATTTAAAATGGTTGGGTATAAATCCCTATCTCTTGTCAGGAAATCATTACTATATCCTCCAATCATTATTATATTTTTATCAATATAAAAGGTCTTGCTTCTTTCTACATCCCCCTCCATATGATAAGAAGGTATATAGTTTCCTGTTGCTACTAGAATAGTATCACCGTTTTGTAAACAAGGGCAAGTAAGCACATCTGTTACATCGGCTACAGGATGGGTAATATCAGTTCCGTAATTTTCGGCAATACCATTTTGTTGACTGACATACCAAATTCTCCTTTCTGAAGCAAAGGCCGGACATGCATAAAAAATATTGTATTCGGAATATGCAGAGGTATCAGGACCGCTACATAGAGATTGTACACGCCACATGTATTCGTTATATATTGTTAAATCAGTTAAATTATAGGTATTTCCAACAGAATTAATATAACTTGTATCTCCTGAAGATAAGTTTATTAATTCAATTCTGTAGTTTTCAGCAAAACCTGTCCAGCTTAAATGAGCAGAAGTTGGAGTTATGTTACTAACAGTCAAATTTTCTGGATATACACAATTTGAAATTCTGAAATTGTCAATGGCGATTGGAGGCTGAGAACTATTATAATAATCATAATCGTCATTTATCCATACAAAATAAATACGCTTTGTTGTCCCGGAAAAAGAAGCGTCTAAAGTCGTTCTAAAGTTTACCCATCCGTCACTGTCATATAAATCGTTGAGCAAGACAAAAGCCCCTTCCGGAGTGCCCAATTCCCAGTTATTTGGAGATGCTTCCATATCAATGGTGTCAGCAATATATACATTGGCAAAATCATTTTCACTACCCTTACATTTCCAGTCAAAGCTTGCCATGTATTGAGATGAAGGAGTAAAATAGATATCACGATATGCCCATACAATGCAGGGTGCCTCTTCTGAAAACACGTTGGATTCACCTTCATTGGAGGAAATATATAGTGATTTTTCACCACTATTGTATGTGCCATATCCAATAACCCAGTTATTGGGATAGTTTGGATTTATGTTATTAAAAAATTGCCAGTTGGTATTTTCTGTTGCATCTTCAAATCCACATACATAAGGTACTGTGGCAGGGATTTGCCGTGTGGTGAAATTTTGATATCTTGACCAAATACTTTTATTGTTATCCCCGCATACTGCTCTTACGTTGAATTCATATTTAGTAACAGGAGATAATCCGGTTACATGATATGGATTGCTTGTTGTTGTAATGGGAGTAGTAAGATCAGGATTAAATCCCGGAGTGCCAACTGCAATTTCAAAATTGTTTGTGGCTCCTGCATAAATCCAAGATAGATTTGCACTGCTTGAAGTTACGTTTTCTGCTGCTAATTCAAAAGGTCTTGGACAATCGGTACACCTAAAAGTGAAAGAATAGAAGTTTCCTGAAATGTTATTGGTATTATTTACAAAACAAATCTCATTTCCGGAGTTGTCATATACCCCAAAGTAACATGCCTGATCATAATATATAGCTTGAGGCCAAAATATGGTCAACATATACTGAAAGAGAACACCCTCCACTACTCCAAGAATTATTTTCCCTTCCTCCCAAGTAAAAATACAAATCACACTGGTCGCTGGCGGGACAGTTCGGAGTGAAGAACTCCACTATATCAGTAAAAGTGCTTTGGGAGCTTTCGCTACAATTGGCTTTTACTCTGACCATATAGTTGGTGTTTCCTTGAAGATTGGTGATTTGATAAAATGGATTTGTCTGAACATTGATACTTGTCCAAGACGTGTCACTTTCACTTTTATATTCTAAGATCCAGTTAGTTTCAGACCCACCAGCACTCCATGAAACATCCACAGTGGTTGAGGTAATATTGTTTATTAGCAAATTAGAAGGTTTTGAGCAGGTTACACAGGTGTTATTGTAAGTTAAAAACATCTGATTGTAAGGAGCTCCCATTTGATTATATATCAAATTATTCCCCATATCATATATTTCAAAGGCACATTCATTTCCCCAACCACCCCAATGCCATATGAAATCTAACTCTGCCAAACATACTGGAACGGTGTCAATTTCGTATGCTCCATCTTCCAAAGAAACTAAAGTACTTGGCCATCCGTCGACAGATATTTCGATGTAGGCCCCATTCCATCCATCCCCTGCAGAATCATACTTCTTAAATATAAGATTACAAGATTGCTCACAAGGAAATTCTGCCATGGTAACACTTGTTGCTATTCTTTCAGATTCACAACCGTTATTCCAAATGGTGGAAACCTCGTAAAGGTATGTCCCGGGTCCTGAAACAGAATCGGTGTGATCAGTTACTTGATTACCCAAACTTGCAATATATACCCCATCTCTGTAAACTTTATAGATCGAAATATCATTTGATGCTCCTGTCTGATCAAATCCTCTTGGATGTCCCCAAAATAAATGAATATTATACCAATTAGGATTGTGTATGGAATAGTATAAATCGTTCGGAGGCAAACATACTGTGTCTTCGCTTTCGGTTATGGTTACTATCCATGGTTGAAAGGTCACATGGTTCTCAGCAACAACATAGTAGGTAAATGGAGTAAGAAAACTATTGGAAGTGACACCACTTTCCTGCAATGTTGAATCCGCAGTAACTGCAAATGCTCCCTGTGATAATGAAAAAATTGGGATCATGTTGTTTGTGAGGTATCCATTGTATACTTCAACAGAAATGGTGTGATTTTGGTAATCGATTACGGCAGGATTTATTTGCCCGTGTACACTGAAATAGGTAAAGTCAGTAGAGTTTGATGGTACATAAAAATTTGAAGTTGCAGTCCAATCAGTTTCATCCCCTTCACCACAAATGGTTTTTAATCTGTAAAGGTAATTATTTCCGGGTAGTAAATTAGTAAGTAGATGATAATTGGTGTCAATGCCGGAAATTCTTGTCCAAGAGGTATCTTCGATTAATTTGTACTCAAGAGTCCATTGATTGCTTAAATTTACTGCATCCCATAAAACATAGGTGCTGTCGGGGGCCAATAGATTTACACGTAAATTTGTTGGAATGTAGCAAGTGGGCAAATA
>JAGVVH010000026.1 GCA_019135895.1 Bacteroidota bacterium
TTTTAACGCCGTCACCAGCAATTCCGTCGCTATTGACGCTCCGGTGACCACTTCACTTGGATCTGACATGACCCTTTCCGCTGCCATTCTCCTGAGCAAATTGCGGTATTGCTCGGGGATTGATAGATTGATTTGAACATTTTTACTTGATTCCATGACGCAGTCCTCCTTTGATTGAATTTAATATTTGTTCTAGGTAACAAGACAGATTGGTTCGAGATTGTTTCTTGACTGTTTATGCAGCAAACAAAAAAGAGGCCCAGCTCCCGGTGAAGAGAGAGCATGGGCCCCTTTTTTGCCAGCACAATAAGCTTAAATTGTCAGTTGAGATCAATATATCGTTGTCTTGTCGTTGTAGCAAGGGATACGTTTGCGAATCAGATCAGACGATACCCCGCCAAACATAATTAATTCCTGCAGAAGGGGAAACCAGCACAAAACATTCGCAATGATCCCTCTAAAGGCATTCAGAAATTCTTCTTTTGGAAGTAACCCATTTTCCAGCCGGATGCCATGAAGAAATGCGCATTTCTTGCTTTGACTATCGACAAACAAATGTTGATTTCCACATAGCCGGTTAATCCTGTTTACCAGTTCTACTATGGATGTCATCTTATCATCGGGAACCGCAAAACTCGAAACCGCATGAATAATTATGGTGCTTTCTTCAGGGTCCAGTACCATAATTACAATGATTGATGAATCAAGTTCAGAGGTACCCGCACATGGCAAAACGAAACCATGCTCTATTCTGCTTTCATCAGTAATCGTAATGTCAAGATCTGCAAAAACAGATACCAAGTGATTTAACACATTTTCCTCCATTTCTTTATTCAACCCTTGTTCCTGACATGTGACATTCCTAATATTATCTTTACAGATGTCGTAATATTTTTCAGCAGAGCCTCCCATGATGATAAGCGCACTAATCGCTGGATTGGCCAGATGAGCAATTTCAAGCATGTAGCGGAGCAGCCAGCTAAACTTGTCGTTCTGCAGTTCATGATTTGAAACAAAAAGGCTTGCATGAAGAATAATCTCATTACAGCAAGGACAAAGGGAATATTGGCTAAAGGGCGTGATTCCGTTGATAAGGTTTGCCAATTTTCTAATTTCATCATAATTTCCGGACTCTGTTACTCCAAGGCTGAAACTGATGTTAGCGCAATTGCAATCCGGCCTGTATTCTACGAGAATTCGGGCAACCGTATTGTCGTTATCAATTTTTGATTTGAAGTCGTAAGACTCTCCTTTTTCCACGTTTTCAACCGGCAGATGAAGGTCTCGGAAACATTGTTTCATCTCTCTTATAATCTTATTTCCTTTTTTATTCTTTTTTCTTTTCATTTTTTTATCTCCTTATTTTTGGAAATGACAAAGGGGAACAATCACTTGCAGGATTGTCCCCCCTCTGTCAGCTAAAGGTTTATCGTATTGTTAAATTACCACTTGATTCCGCCCTTGTAGTATTCATCGGTCAGGGCAAAATCGTCTCCCTCTCTGGACAAACCACATCGCCGGATCAATGTCATCAGGACTCTCGATGCAATAGGCCTGTTTGACCATTTCAAACTCCGGATAGACTCGCCTGTAACAATAAACATGAGGATCTGGATATTCGCATGATGGCATGAGATCAGGGTCCTTCAGTTTGACAGTTTCTCCGTTTTTTATGGCCTCCAGCTTGTCCTTATTCTCCGGCTTGGTGAAGTAGTCATACGATGCATTGATACGACCGCCGTTTTGGTTGCCTCCAAACGCAAGATGATCAATCAGAAACTCCGGCATGCCCAATTCCGTCATTCCATGCGAGTGTGTGGGGAATGCCGGCATATCCGCACAGGCATGAACAATATAAGGATGCTCTACTGATTTTTTGGGTTCATTCATTTTACCATTCGGCTCAAGAAATTCAGGTGGCATCTGACTGATACTAACTTTGATTAACTCTTCCATTATGCTCTGGACTGTTTGGTCATTTAATTGCAGCTTGGCAATTAAAGGGAAGAACGTATGTGCAGCTGCCAGCACTTGGCCCAATAGCGTCTTGAAGTCAATTTTGTTTAAAAAATAACCTGTAACGTTCATTCCCGACCGTAATAGAACTATCCTGCTGTTTGGCTCCACGCAGAAATGACTATTGACCATGTTGAGATTAATGAGGTTCAAAAGTTCATACAGTGCAGGGAGCTTGTCCCGCTGAAAATCGGCATATCTCATGCTTAGATCAATAATATTATGAGAAGGGACAAAAATAAATTCGACTCCCCCATAACCTGGATATTCAAATGTGGACATGCCGCGAAGAGCATCAGGCAAATTTTCCTCATTGATGATTTTCATTCCAAGATCCACAAAGCACTGCTTCATATCATCATAAATCTGTTTATCTTTTGAATTCAATTTTTCCATTTTATGACTCTCTTTCTGAGAACTTTCATAAAGTTCTCGATGGATAGCGCCGGCCAGGCCCAGGACGCTATTGGTTAAGTACGCATCACTCCCTTCTCAATACGCAGACTCCTGCGCTTTTATTCCAACGGTATTCCCTGCCGGATACGTTCCGCATTGATCCGCTGTTCCTGCTCCACAAAGAATCTTGTGTTGACAAGCTGCATGTTATAGGCGCCGTCATATCCGCAAAGATCACGGAACGTCAGGCCAAAGGTTTCCTGAAGGTACTTATCAAGGTCATTCCTCCAGGGATACGTTACATATTCATA
>JAGVVH010000110.1 GCA_019135895.1 Bacteroidota bacterium
AGCAGATTCAGCATTTGCAGGATTCCAATTTACATTAGCGCCATTAGTGGTAATTCCGGAAACACCCAAATTATTAATAGTTGCACAAGGGATGTCTGTGATAACAATATTATCAATAGCTCCCGGAGGGTTGGAACCTGCACTACCATCATTATGCCATAAGAAATATAAACGTTTTGTAGCTCCTGAATAAGTTGCACCAAGAATTGCGCTATCAGATTGCCATGCACCTTGATCATTATATTGTCCAATTTGGGTAAGAGTAGTAGGATAAACATAATTATAATCAGAACTTGCAGTTACCGTTTGAGGATCTCCAACATATACAATAATATAATCGCAACAACTTTCAGCAAAAGCTTTCCAATCAAATTTCAACTGATACTCTCCGGTTGTGGGTGAAAAATAGATATCACGATAAGCCCATACATGTGAGTTTAAATTATTATTATAAACATTAGAAACTCCATAATTATTGGAAATAAACAGCCCATTAGCACCCCCAATGGTATTATTGGCTCCTGCGCCTACATACCATTTGTTAGTAGCAGTTCCGTTAACAAATGACCAGTTGCTATTTTCGAGGGTATCTTCAAAATCAATGGTTCCGGGAGCTACAAAAGGTATTTGAGTGGTTGTAAAAGTTTCCACTTCCGTCCAATAACTACTACTGCCACCGCAATCTGATTGCACATAAAAATCATATAATGTGGAAGGATTCAAACCGGGAATAGTATAAGGATTGGTAACTCCAAGACTTAGCGTTCCACTACCCTGAACAAATCCGGCAGGCCCATATTCAATATTCCAACTGGTAGCACTTCCTCTTTCATTCCAGGCAGCATCAACCGAGTTAATGGTAGCATTAGAGAAAACAACATCGTTCGGTCTGATACAGTCGGGAATATAATCAACGGTAACATTATCCAACCAATAATACCAATAGTTTGAATTAGATTGTTTAAAAGCAATATAATATCCATTTCCGATATATTGTGAGGTATTAAGTGCAACTTCATAAAAAGTCCAGTCGGTAGTAGTCGGAACTATAGTAAGAATAGTATCAAAAGAAGTAATATCTGTGTCACTGCTCATCACCCCAACCTGGAAAATTCCTGAAGAGGTGAGGCTTTCAGCCTTCAACCAAAAAGAAACCTGTAAGGAATCAATGCTTATATCAAAAGCGGGGGTGATAGCATAAGTAGGAGCTGACATTAATGAATTAAACATTAAGCTGGCAGGAGAGCTATGTACATAAGAAGTGCTTACACCGGGATATGACCCATTGAGAATCGGGCGAGCCCAGCAACTTGGAAAAGTCCCATAATTGGTTCCATAAGAATCAAAATTCTCCGTATAAGGAACTGCGCTAACATTTCCGCAAAGGGTTCTGAAGGTCTTTCTATAGGTCCAGTAGCTAAGATCAGAGCCACCACAATCAGCTTGCACGTAGACATCATAAGCAGTTGAAGGAGCTAACCCTGTTATTGGATAAGGATTGGTAGCTCCATAAATAAATGTTCCGGTGCCCTGGGTGAAGCCGGCAGGACCATATTCAATATTCCACATGGTAGCGGTTCCTCTTTCTACCCATGACAGATCAAAAGAAGTCGTTGTAATATTGGAAGCAAGAACACTATCCGGTTTGGGACAAGTCGGAATAACGTCAATCATAACATCATCCAGCCAATAATAATAATAATCGCTATTAGAAATTTGTTTAAAAGCCACATAATTGCCTTGTCCTGAATACTGAGAAGTATTAAGCATAACTTCATAAAAAGTCCAGTCAGTATTAGTTGGAACAATAGTAAGGAGTGTATCAAAAGTAGTAATATCGGAATCGCTGCTCATAACGCCAACCTGAAGAACTCCCGAATAAGTGGTGCTTTCAGCTTTCAGCCAAAATGAAACTTGCAAAGTGTTTATATCAACATCAATAGCAGGTGAAATTGCATAAGTCGGTGTTGTAGGTAATGAGTTAAACATAAGACTTACAGGAGCACTCATAAAATAAGTAGTATTTACACCGGGATATGACCCATTGATAACCGGGCGAGCCCAGCAACTTGGAAATGTCCCGTAAGCGGTTCCATAAGTATCAAAATTTTCGGTATAAGGCAATAAGGTAATATTATCGCAAGCTGTTCTAAAAGTATATCTATTGGACCAATCGCTAAGATCTGAACTGCCACAATCAGCCTGCACAAAAAAATCATAACCCATTGATGGAGCCAACCCTGTTAATGGATAAGGATTGGTTGCTCCGGAAATAAGAGTTCCCGTTCCCGGAACAAAGCCGGCAGGACCATACTCAATATTCCACATGGTTGCAGTTCCTGTTTCGGTCCATGATAAATCTACAGAAGTAGTAGTAATATTTGAGACTTGTAAATTTTCCGGTTTAGGACAGGTTGGTCTTTCTCCTATGATGATATCATCCATATAGGTTGAACTTCCGTAATCACTAAGTCCCTCAAAAATAATATATTGCAACCCTGCATCAGGAATAACAACATAATATTCATACCAGCCGGTTACTGCTTCAGTAGGAGCAATATCTATTGAACGACGAATGTGTATCAGAGGAGTTCCTCCCACAGTATCCGGGTTAGTATTAGCCCAAACTTTTACTCCTTCATTAGCATAATAAGTTCCTGTCGTATTTCTATATATCCAGAAAGAAACCTGATATCCGGCAGCAGTCGGAATGTCTAACAAGGGAGTAACCAAATTATTTTTATTCCCGGAATACTGATCCTGTAATTGAGCTGATGCGTAACCGGTATGATAATAAGAAGTGCCGCTAACCCAAGTTCTTGAATCTGATCCTTGTGTATGAGCCACCGTCCAACAATCAGGAGGGAAAGAAGCATTTTCAAAGCCTTCTGTCACAGGAAAAATAGTAACGGCCTCACAAGGAGTTCTGAATGAAGATGCATCGGACCAAGTACTCTCATCTGAAGCTCCGCAGATTGCTTTAACTCTCCAATTGTATAATGAAAACGTTGTTAATCCCGGTAAAGTATAAGGATTAGTGGTAACATTAGAAATCAAAGTCCAGGTAGCATCAGTAGCAAGTTTATATTCTATATTCCAAGTTGTTTCAGTACTTCCGGCAGTCCAAGAAAGATCTGCACTGTTTGTTTGCAAATTAGAAGCAACTAATGCAGTGGGTTCTGGACAAGTTGGTCCTGCCTGAACCGTAATATCATCAAGAACAACTCCATATCCATAAGCTGCATCCCCTTCAAAAGCAATATAGATAGGTTCTGTTGAAGGAATAGATGCCAAAGAAATGGTCTCTTCTGTCCAGCTTGTAATAGAACTGGTATAAGCTGCTAAAAGAACCCAATTGGAATCTGAAGCAGGTCTGTAATAAACACGCAGTATATCTTGATCTGAACCCCAAGCGGCTTGAGCGTGCTAAAAAGTAATCTGGGGGTTAAGAAGAGATGATAAATCTAAATCCGGAGTAATAAGCTTCGTTTGATTACGACTACTACTACTGTAGAAAAGTAGAGCATTATAGCTCCCTGAATGAGCACCGGAAGGATTTGAAGAATATCCTCCGCTTTGATATGTCCAACCAACAGCGCCGGATACATAAAGCTGTGTCCAATCGGTTGGAAGCGCTCCACCTTCAAAACCCTCAGTCCAGGGAAAAGTGGTAATTGTAGCGGTGCTTTGAATAACATCGTATCCTTGAACGGCATTATCCGGACTAAATTTAAGCACATCTGGCGAATTTCCATTTGCAAATAGTATCCCACTTGCAAATAGTACAATTGTGAAAAATAATAGTAAAACCTTTTTCATAAATAATAAAGTTTGATTAATAAAAATGTTCCTCTTTAAACAGGGGGTAAAAATATATATTTTTTCAATACAAAGAATTAATTTCAAAAAAAAATTTTAATTTCTCTTTTTTTTTGTGTTGATTTTATATAAATGAAAAGGCAATAATATATATCATACTAATCATTTTTTGATTATTTTTCACATATTGTTATACAAAAAAATTTGATTTAAATTAAAAAAAGGGCAACTCTTTCGAGTTGCCCTTGATAGTCAAATCCTAAGAATTAACCACTATTCTTTGATAAACTTCTTGGTTGCTATTCCATTGTCGCCTTTCATACGAATGAAATAGACTCCTGAAGAATAAGAAGAGATATTAATCTGTAAGAACGAATCGGTTACTTTATTGCTATATAGAACCTGTCCTAACATGTTGGTTATTTCCACGCTTTCGAACTGTTGTGACAATTTAACATTCAACAGATCATTGGCCGGGTTCGGGTAGATTACAATACTGTTTTGCAGACTGTTTTCATTTATACCGATATGTAGAAAATTAGCGTGAATAGTATGATTAGCATTCACCCCGTTAAAAGAATATACGCTTTGGGCAGGACCGGCTACTCCGTCAACTATCACCTCCCAGAGAACATGAACGGTGTCATCCGGAGTCATGGTAAAGGTTTGATTACCACCGGCAACCACCGATACTGCTCCTGACGGAGAAATAGCACCACCTGATGAAGCAGAAGCTGTAATGATATAGGAGGTTACGCCGCATTGTGGGGTAGTGAAATTAGTAGTAGTGTAGTCGCTTTCATCCCCGCCACCGCAAAGAGCTTTAACCCTGACATTATACTGGGTGAGTTGAGACAACCCTGTCATAGTAAAAGTCGGGACTGTCACAACAACAGAAGTATAATCAGCATCTGAAATCCTCTTATATTCAAATGTCCACATTGTTTCAGTTCCGCCTGCAGCCCAGTTAACAATGGCACTGTCACAGGCAAGCGTAGCCGAAGGAACAGTGAGATTAATTGGATTATCGCAAGTGTCAATCGGGCCGGAAATACCACCAATGGTAATATCATCCAAAACTACACCATGACCCCATTCAGCATATCCCTCAAAAGCAATACAATAGGTTGCACTTGGATTCGGAAGAGCAATAGAATCAAATTGCCATGTTGTAATACTATTAGTAAACGACATTAATTGTACCCATGGATCGGCAGGACTGATTCTGTAATATACCGTAAGAAAATCTTGATCCCCAAACCAATCGGCTTGTGCATGCCAAAATGATAATTTAGGATTTGTAACGTTGGTAAAGTCAAAGCTAGGTGAAATTAGTTTGGTAACTTGTCCGTCTCCTGAATAAAATAAATAGGCATTATAAGAACCGGTATGAGCTCCGGATGGATTGCCGGAATATCCGCCGGCCTGAAAAGTCCAGTTAGTCGATCCTGCAACAATACTTTGGGTCCAGCAAGCCGGAATTGTGCCACCATTTTCAAACCCTTGTGTATATGGGAATGTACTAAAACCAAAACAGGAAGTACAGAAAGAGAAAGTATTGCTGAAGCGACTAGAATCACCAGTTCCGCAAACCGCTCTTACTTTAACCTCATAACACGAAGCATCACTTAATCCTAAAAGGGTATATGGATTGGTTGTCGTTTGAACTAATGTCCAAGTTGCATCTGAAACCAGTTTATACTGAATCTCCCAAGCAGTTTCTGTTCCGTGAGAAGTCCATGACACTTCTGCACTATTGGGGTTAATATTTCCAACAGTCAAGTTTGTAGGTCTGGGGCAGGTTGGAATGACATCAATAACGAGGTTATCCATATAGAAACTGCTGCTATTGGTATGCTTAAAGGCAATGTATTGACCTGTTCCCTGATAGCTATTCATAAAGACTTCATTATCTTGAAAAGTACTGGTTGCCGTAACATAAACAGTATCAACAGGAACAAACGTTGCAGGATTTGTTGGACTGGTCATAACCCCAATCTGGAATGGATAGGTAGTATTAGAACCGTATAATTTAAAATCTAGTTTTAGCGTGTTAATTGGTAATGATGCATCAATCAGGTCAGTGACAGCAATAGTATAGGTTGAAGAACTTGCATAAAAATATAAAGAACCGGGAGGAGTGAAATTGGTTGAGCTAATATAAGGATAGTTGGTAGAATACGTAGACATTCGAGTCCAACAAGTTGGGAAATAAGAAGTTGAAGCAACTCCGTAGGTGTCAAAAGGTTCAGAATATGGAAGATCAGCGGCAGTAATAGGATCGCAAGCTGTTCTGAATGTGATCATTCTCCATGGACCAACATCACCACCTCCACAATTTGCCTGAACATAAAAGTCATAATTGGTATTTGCAGTCAAACCGGCAATATTATAGAATGTATCAGTAACGGTTGCAAATGTTCCGGTTCCGTGAGCGAATCCGGCAGCACCATATTCAATATTCCAGGAGGTTTCGTTATTTCCGGGAACCCAGCTAAGATCAGCTGTAGTATTGGTAATACCTGTTAAAACAAGCCCTGTTGGAGTTGGACAAGTGTTAATAGTAACGGCAATGTTATCAATTGCTCCCGGAGGATTGGTTCCACCGCTGGCATCATTATACCACATGAAGTATAAACGTTTCGTTGTATTGGCATAAGAACTTGGCAAGTTAATAGAATCTGATTGCCATGTGTTATGCAGATTATAAATTGTCCCAATTTGAGTTGCCCCTGCCGGTGGCGTAGAAGAACCTGCCGTAACATTAGCAACATCTCCAATGTAAATTTTAACATAATCATAATAAGCATTTTCTCCCTGAGCTCTCCAATCAAATTTTAATTTATAGTCTCCGGGAGTAGGTGAAAAATAGATATCACGGAATGCCCATGCATAGGTGAGAGATGCATTATGATATTCATTGGTTGCCCCATAGTTTTTGGAAATATACAAGGAGCGGTTTCCGCCAACGGTGTTATTGGCAGCCGTGCCAATATACCATTTGTTAGCCTGAGAACCGTTTGCATAAGACCAATTAACATTTTCAAGCGGATCTTCGAAATCACATATATAGGGCACTACAGCCAATTGCTGGGTAGTCATAAAGGTTTGAACAGTAGTCCATCTACTTCCACAATCTGCTTGAATATAAAAATCGTACGCTGTGGCTGAGGTCAAGCCTGTAATGGTTTGAGGATTGGTAGCGCCTGCAATTAATGTTCCAGCGCCACGAGCAAATCCTACAGGACCATATTCTATGTTCCAACTAGAAGCAGAACCGTGTTGTACCCATGAAAGGTCAACTGAATTGGCAGTAACATTAGAAATATGAATGCTGTCTGGTCTTTGGCAAGATGGATAAATAGAGGTAGTATCTAGATTGTCAATATAATATAAATTCCCCGTATTGCCGAAAAAGTCAATAGCGTTAAGGGTTCTGGTTCCTGTCCCAAATGTTCCATGACTCCATTGATAAGAATGTTTTAATGATCCATTTAGATAAAAATAGGCACGGTCATTGTCGAGGTCAACTACCAAAGCCGGGTGGAACCAAGCTCCCTGAGGATAGGTAAAAGTAGCTGCTGAAGTACCATCCCCGTCAACAGTACCTGTTCCATTTGCATTAAAATAAGCTTGAAAACCAAAAGTGCTGTTGGCTCCGTCAAAGGCTTGCAAGGCATTAAAATAACCTGAACTGGCGGTTCCGATATACATATCAAATTCAAAAATATGAGTTCCGTTGGTACGTGTTGGGAAAAGGAAGACATTGTCATTTCCATCCACGGTCTTTAAAGCTTTACTCCCTTCGTTAACTTGTTCTGTTGTAATAACAGCATCGTCAAGTGTATCGGGCACTTGATCCCAGGTTGTCCAGTAGGCTCTCCCCATAGCATTAGCTGCTGCAGCCAATCTGTCTCCCACATTATAGGCTTCAAATGGCTCAAAATGAGTAGCTCCCGAAAATTCCTGGAAAGTAAAGAATGACAAAGGTGAACTCCAGGGACTAAATTCGCCTGTTCCACAATCAGCTCTTACATAAAATTCATAAGAACTGTTTGGAATAAGACCTGTAACAGGAAAAGGATTCGAAGTTGCGGTCACGACAGTTCCGGAACCATGAATAAACCCTGTAGGTCCATATTCAATTTGCCAAGAGGTGGCAACACCATGCTCTATCCAGCTTAAAGTAACAGAAGAACCATTACAAGTATCTGCTGCCAAATTCGAAGGAATCGGACATGGGGGAATCTCTTCGATGACTACATCGTCAAGCCAGTAATACCAAACTGAACTAGTAGCTTGCTGTTTAAATCCGATATAATGACCACTCCCTGTATAACCAGTTAAATCAACAATATACGGAAGAAACGTATAAACAGTAGTATCAATAGTTCTTATTGTCTGGAATGTTGAAGGATCATGCGGATCAGTTAACACTCCAACAGAAAATGTCCCTGATGAAGTCCCTTCTCGTCTGAGCATAAAGCTAACCTGCAGCGTGTTAATGTTTGCAACAAATTCAGGAGTGGTTGCAATAGTTGTCAAATTTGACACAAAATAGAGAGAGCCGGGAGGACTATAGTTTGTAGTTGTAATATTAGGATAATTGCCATTTGCAGTAGTTTTAATCCAACAATCGGGAAATGTTCCTGAACCATAGCTGTCAAAACTTTCATAATATGGCAAAGTGGTAACAGCGGCACAAGGTGTAATAAAGGTGTAAACCGCAGTCCAATTGCTATATTCTGAGCTACAATCAGACCTTACATAAACTTGATAGGCAGTATTCGGCAGAAGCCCTGTCAAATTATAAAGCGTATCATATACCGCTACCGGAGTGGCAGTAGAGAGGTCAAAGCCGGCTGTTCCATAGGCAATTTCCCAAACAGACTCGGTGCCTCGTGAATGCCATAAAATATCTGCGGAAACACCAGTCAAGTTAGCAGCCCTGACACGTTCGGGTCTTAAACAATTGGGAATGTTATCAATCACAAAATCATCAATATATACATAGCTGGAACCTTCGTTGGGAGACCTAATAGCAATATATTGACCGGTTCCTGTATAGCTGTTCATGAGGATTTCAAATTCATACCACGTGGCGGTGGAAGGAAAGTCGCTAGAACGAAAGCTTTTTACAACCGTAAAGGTTGAAAAATCTGCAGGATCTGTCATCACCCCAACATCAAAACGACCATAAGTGGTGGTGGTTGAAGTAACACATGCTTTAAGTGTAACCATTAAATTGCTTACAGGAATAGAAGCATCAACTTCAGGAGCGATGGCATAACTGAAATAAGAAGTAGTAGCATAAAAATAGAGAGATCCGGGCGCACTTGAAGCATAAGAACTTGAGATATAAGGATATTGAGAGGAATAGTTGGTTAATCTATACCAACAATTTGGATAAGAGGTATAAGAAGTGTTTCCATAAGTGTCAAAAGTTTCAGTATAAGGCAATGTTACAATGCTGGAACATTCTGTTCTGAAAGTTTCCATTTCCCAAGTGCTTTGTTCTGAACCGGAGCAAACAGCTCTCAACCGAACATTATATTCAGTATTTGAATTCAGTCCCGTTAAAAAATAAGTGGTTGTAGTGAGAGTTCCTAAGGAAATCCAATCAGTGTCGTTAACTGCTTTATATTCCAATTCCCAGGAAGTTTCGCTTCCACCCGGTGCCCATAACAAATTGGCATCAAAGGCGGTATAGCCGGAAACTACCAAATTTGGATGAGGACATGAGGTGGTAACACAGGGCGAAAGAAACCGAGTGTTGTTTCTGTATCCTGAACTGTAACTGGAATTAGAACTCACAAGTGTCGGATTAGCCGGATCCGGATTTGCAGAATCGTAGTAATAATACAAACTTTTGTAAGAGCCCGGCTGATGAACGTAAAAAGTGTAGGAAGAGCCGTCCCAATCGCCGGAATTGTCATCCACGGCTACAACTAAATTATCGATTCCATTATATTGGAAAACGCTGTCAAAAGTAAAGTTATTCCATCCTTGACTACAATTAAGATTCCCGGTGTAAACAACTTGAAGAGAGCTAAGGGGAATATAATCGCCGGTGCTGGTAAAACTGTTTCTCGAAGTGTGTCCCAAATAAATAGTAACATTATTTTTCACTGTGCTTGGTGATGTATAAGCATATTGAAAAGAAATTCCTTCAATGTTGCCTGCACTTCCAACTTCAGAAGGTAAATAAATCTGTTGTGAATAGGTATAGTTATAAAAATTATTAACAGGAATATAGTAATTCGTTATGGTTCCTTCGCCAACTTGGGTGGTTCCTCCTTCACTGCATCCGGTAGTAAAAGAGCTATAGATAGTATCGCTGATAGCTCCCATGCCACAAACAGAATGCAATCTCACATCATAGGCAGTGGTCTGAGATAATCCGGAAAGAAAATAATACTCATCGGTTGTATATTGCGTAGTCCAATTGTTCATACCGGCTTCGGAATATTCGATAATATATTGTGACGTTGTTCCGATAGTTCCGGCATCCCAGGTGGCAAAAGCAGAGGTTCCTCCAATGTTGCTTATGTTTAAGCGAAGTGGCTCTGTACAAGTAGGAGCAAAATCTATGGTTAAATTATCAATATAAGCAACATTAGTAGCAGAACCATATCCTGATTTAAAGGCAATGAATTGTCCGCTTCCGATATAGTTGTTAAAATAAACCGTTTGATCTTCCCAAACAGATAATGTTGTTGGCAAAATCGTTTTTATCAAAGTAAAGGTAGTGGGGTCTGTAACATCAGACATAACCCCAACCTGAAGATTATAGGAAGCGCTTGTTATGTATGATTTAAATCGACATTCTAAGGTATTCACAGGAATAGAGGCATCAATCTGCGGTCCGATAGCCATTGTATAGTATGTTGAGGTGGCATTCATATACAAAGAACCCGGAGCTGAAAAATTGGTTGTACTAATATAAGGATAGGTCGAAACCGATCCGCTGTAATATTTTAACCAACAGGATGGGAAAGATCCGACACCGGTTGAATCAGTATCAAAACTCTCTGAATAAGGCATGCTTAGAAGGGCATCGCAAAGTGTGGTAAAGGTGTTAAATAGCCACATTCCCTCAACACCATCATCGCAGATAGGTTTAACTCTTACATTATAAGTTAAACCGGCAGATAATCCGGTGAGTGAATAAGAAGGAGTATTAACGGTTCCTTGAGAAGTCCAAGCAGTGTCGGTGTTCAGTTTATACTCCAACTCCCACTGTGTTTCACTTCCACCGACAGTCCATTGAATATCGACAGAAGAATTAGTTAAGTTTGAGTATCTTATATTGGAAAGACGTCCACAAAAAGCAGCAGGAGGAGTAAAGGTATAAGTTGTTCCTGAAGTTAAATAATTAGCAACAGAAGCATTAATAGCATCATTTGGAATTAAGTTTGAGGAAGTTGCCGTACCTGATCCGGTTGGCGTTATACTAATATAATAAGTTGAATTGTTTCTACTGTTGTTAATGCCTATTGAGGATGTTGCAGAACTATAAACATAGTTGGTAAATCCTGAGCCATAGACAAATTCAATACTATTTGTTGTTTCATATAGTTTAATCTGGAAATTTAATAAGTATGTCGATGCACCCCATCGGCAAACATCAGAATATTGAATCGTTAATATCTGATTAGGAGCTGTTCCTTCGGTATAATAGGAGATGTGTCCGGAAGTAGAAGAACTGGAAAGGTCGTCCCAAAAAGGAGCCAATACATTTATGTATGAAGTAGATGCTAAAGAATTACCCAAAGAAACAGTTGTTCCAAATGTTACTACTCCATTTGTATTTACCACAAGAGAAGTATAATTATTTCCACAATAATTAAAAGTAAAAGGCATTGTAATGGTTACTGAGGCTTCATCTGCCGAAGAAAATGTCAATCCCGTTCCGGTCACAGGTGTATATGTTCCTGAAGTGACAGTAAAATTGTAAAAATCCGCATCCTGAGCATTGACAACTGTAAACCCTGTAATTAAAAATAAAAGGGTTAGCATTAAATAATAGAATTTTTTCATAAGCTTTGAATTTTGGTTAATATAATCATGATTTATAAACAATAATCATCTGTAAAATAAATAAATCAAATAAAAAATCTCGTCTTTTTTCACCATTTTTTGATTTTTGATTATTCTTTTAAACACGCGACAAATATAAGAAATAATAGTTATAAAAACAAAATTGGTATGATTTTTTTTTATAAATCATCATTATTTGAAAAATCAGGTTAATTTATGGTGCTTTTTAAAGAGATAGTAGCTTATCCTGATAAAATTTTATTCTGAAAAATTTCGTCAGGATAAAAGAGGAAAAAGGGCAGCTAAAAAAAGCTGCCCTTTACTATAATAATTTTAGAATGAAAAAATCTGCTATTTTTTTACAAACTTCTTTGTTGCCATCCCGTTGTTACCGGTAAAGCGAACAAAATATACTCCGGCGGTGTAGGTAGAAACATTGATTTGGAAATTGTCCTCTGTAATAAACTGTGAGTAAATCAATTGTCCTAACAGTGAGGTTATTTCAACTTTTTCAAAACGTTGTGTGGTTTTAACGTTTAGAATGTCATTGGCAGGATTAGGATAGATAAAAATAGCATTCTGCAAATTATTTTCATCAATTCCGGCTGCGAAAGAAGCCGAGATGGTGTGATTTGCCTGAACATTGGTAAAGGTATAAGAAGAAATCGCCCCCTGACTAACATTATCTACCAAGACATCTTCAATTAAATACCCATTGTTGGCCGTAATAGTAAATAGTTGACTGGCTCCTTCTTCTACCGTAACATTGCCGGATGGAGAAATAGTTCCATTATCTCCTGTTGAGGCAGTAATGGTATATGTGACGCCTTCTGCTAGGGTAGTAAAGGTTACTATGCCGGTATAAATACTTTGGTTTGTGGCAGAACAATGAGCTCTCAAGCGAACCTGATATTCTGTATTTGAAAGCAACCCTGGCAATAAATATGAATTTGTTGAACATATAATAGGAGTCCAGTCATTAGCCGTTGTTTCTTTATATTCTAATGTCCATTCTGTTTCATAGCTTCCGGCACTCCAGGTAATGTCAGCACTGTTAATCGTGATATTGGATACTGAAGGATTGCTCGGCGTTTCACAGGGATTTTCTGTAACCTCAATGTCATCTATACAACAACTATAAAAAGTAGAATTATAATACCATTGCAAAGCAATCCGAGCATTGGCAGGAATAGAAGTTAGAGTTGAAAAATCTAAACTGTCACTCACCCCTACAGTAGAATTAGTAAAAGTTGCTAAACTTGTAAAGGTAGAGTTTAGATCCGTGATATCGGTAACATAACCAACGCTCAATGTTCCGTATGTTGCACTTTCATTTCTATACCAGAAATTGAGTGTTAATCTACTAATTGGAGTAGAAAACTCAGGAAGAACAGCAAATTTGGTGTTTCCATAAGTTGTTGTTGAACCGGAAGTCATAACCAATGAATTGGGTGCGCTATTAATGTATGCATAGGTTCCAGCAGTAACAATATGAGGAATATAATTATCACTCGTTCCGTTTGAATAGGTTACCCAACAATTAGGAGTTGTTCCAACCGCATTGTATGCTGTTCCGGTATAGCCAATGTCAAAGTTTTCAGCATAAGGAAGGTCAAGGGGATCACACATGGTAGCAATGGTCAAAAGATCACTATTGGCGCTCATGTCGGTGGGAGAACAAATGGATCTTACATATATATCATATGCAGTTCCTGAATTTAATCCGGAAAGTAGATACCCATTGTTTGTAGTTGCGGTTGTAATAATTCCTGTTCCCGGAGTAAATCCATGAACTCCATATTCAATTTCCCAACTGGTAGCATTATTTCTTTCTTCCCAGCTAAGAGTTATTGAGTTGTTGGTAATAGCGCTTGCTGTTACCTCTAAAGGTCTTTTACAGGTCGGGATAATATCCACCACTACATTATCTAAATACATGTAACTTGAGCTCCCTGCAACCTGTGATTTGAAGGCAATATATTGACCTGTTCCGGTATAAGTATCGAAAGGAATTTCAAATTCTTCCCAGGTACTTGTAGCTGAAGGAGATAAGGTTGAAATGAGCGTAAATGTTGAATCAACATAGGGATCGGTCATCACACCCACTTGCAATTGATAGGCTGCGCTGGTTTTGTATAATTTGAAGGTGGCCTGAAGGGTATTAATGTTATTTAATCTTGGTGTAGTTACAATGTTATAAGTTGAGGAGGTTGAGTAGAAATATAAAGCACCCGGAGAATTATAAGAATAAGTACTGCTAATGTAAGGATATTTTGTGGTGGTGCTATTGGTAGTATTTCTCTCCCAACAAGTAGGGAATGTTCCAACAAAGCGTATTTACCACGTCACATAAAGTTCTGAAATTTGCCACTGAAGACCATTCGCTATTGCCATCTGTTCCACCACACAATGCTCTGACATAAACATCATAGTAAGTGCCTGACTGTAATCCTGTTAAATTAAGCGGATTTGATGTGGCAATAATAGAAGTTCCGGAAACGTTGGGATTAAACCCTTCCAAATCATATTTAACTTCCCATTCTGTTTCGGAACGCCCGGGAGTCCAGGTAAGATCAGCATTATATAAACCAATATTGCTTACAGATAAATTAATCGGTTTCACACAAATCGGAGCATAATCGACTTCAAAAGTGGAAGTATCTGTTGGATCGGTCATCACCCCAACATCAAAAGTATAAGCATCGTTTCCTATTTTACCGAAAATTGAAAGCTGCAACTGATTCAGATCAATGGCAATTTCGGGTAGAGAGGTATAAAGATACGTTGTTGAGGAAGTGGTAAAATATAATCCGCCTACGCCGCTATAATAATAGGAATTAGTACCTCCGACAACATAATTTGATCCTGTTCCTGTTTTAGTCCAGCAAGCAGGGAAAATATTTGTACCGATTCCATAGGTATCAAAAGATTCAGTATAAGGAATTGTTGCAATTGGCTCACATCCGGTTGTAAATGTACAAACTGTTGACCAAGTAGAGGTAGAACCGGTTCCACAAAGCGTTCTTACATAAATATCATAAGTGGTATTGGCAGTCAATCCTGATAAAGTAAAATGATTGATATCTACAGAATAAACAGGAGCATTCTGAATGGATTGTCCGGTAGGAACATAACAATATTCCCATAAAGATTCGTTTGAAGCTGAGTGCCAAACCAAATCAGCACTATGAGATAAAATGTTGGTAGCTCTCAATCGTTGAGGAGCAACACAATCTTCCGCATAGGTTAATTCAAGATTATCTATATACATTGCAGTGGTCGCAGAAAGATCTCCACATTTAAAAGCAATAAACTGCCCCATTTGAGCTGTTCCGAAGAAATATACCGAAAAATCTTCATAGGTTGAGGTTAAAGAAGGAGAAACGGTTTCTAAAACAGTAAAAGTGGTTGGGTCTGTAGGATTGCTCATAACTCCTACTGAAATATTATAAGCAGCAGTTGTTTTTCTAGCTTTAAAAGATAATTTTAAATTATCAACCGGAATAGATGCGTCAATTTCGGGCATAATAGCCATTGAATAATAAGAGGTGGTCCCATATAAATAGAGAGCCCCGGGAGAAGAATAAGAATATGATGAATTAATGTAAGGATAGGTAGTCACGGTTCCGCTGTAGTATCTTAACCAACAATCTGGATAAGTTCCGGTACCGGTTCCATAAGTGTCAAAGTCAGTTCCACATATTGATTTAACTTTGAATAAGTACGTTGTAGCGGGATTTAAGCCGGTAACAGAGAACGTCGTGTCATAAACTTGTGGCACAACTATCCAGGACGTATCATTTTCTGCCTTATAAGCAACTTCCCATTCGGTTTCACCACCGCCCTGAATCCAAGAGATGTCTATACTGTTTTGTGAAAGATTGGCGACTGAAAGATTGGTCGGCCTGAAACAACTTTGAATGGTATTAATAGTGATATCGTCAAGATAAACATAATTATAAGCTGACAATTTTTGAACTTTGATGGCAATATATTTTCCGGTGCCTTGATAATTTGAAAAGGTAACAAAATATTCATCATAACTAGCTGAATAAGGCTCAATAGTATCAATGGGAACAAAAGTTGTAGTGTCGGCAGGATTATCCATAACC
>JAGVVH010000497.1 GCA_019135895.1 Bacteroidota bacterium
AATAATTTTTTATCATTGTATGAAGGAGTGAAGGTTGTCAATACCTTGAATTTACTGATATTTCAGCAATTTCAGGGAACTTTCTCTCCTTTATTTATGAATAATTCAGGCTAGGTTAGCTTGTCTTCATCGAAGTTTTCATCTTAAAATTCTAACCCTAAATCGCACCACAAGTACATAAACACACGCCATCGCAACTCAGCACCAACAACACATTATTCGCCACTTACTTAGATTCGTGGCTCATGAGTTCGTCTGCTCTGTGGCCTCGATGGGCATGGTGGGTCGCATTGCCTACTGCATCTCCGATGACTTGATTACCCGTGTCGCCAACATGATACTTAAGGAATGCCGCCACCTGATACTCGTCCTCCGCGAGACTGACATCGAAGAGCAGATGGTAAAGGTGCTGGTGGAGAAGGTTTAGAGACAGGGCAGACTGCCTGACCATTTCCTGTAATCATGTTTACAACTCTTGCGATGGTTGCTCTCTTTTGCAATTCCCGTCTTTATTCAGTATAGGATTTACTATATGCATGAGTCACGGGTATATTCCGGCTTGCTGCCAGCTGGCATTAAACAGTTAATTCCCTAATTCTTCCAGTCTGGTAATCCAGGCATTGAAATGAGGGCATTTTCTTCTTAGCTCACTCAATCCAATATCTTCTGCTACAAGTGGTCCAACCTGAGCTTTCTGGTTTTCATAATCTGGCAAATATTTTATTATTCGCTTAGATGGCGCTGAATGTTCAGATTCATTTATTTTTTCAGGATCTTTATTGCCAATATTACGTTTCAATCGATTAATACCTGATTGTTGATCAGGATACATTAAGATTAGCCTGTCGGGATCAACCAATAAAAAAGCCTCAAATTCATGCAGTTGGACATAGGGTATAAACCTTGGATGATCAATATTTTGAGCAATTGCAGATTCTAAAGCATCTATTTTTTGATATGGATCATTTATTGATTTAATAGCATCTGAATATGGACTTAAATCATCCTTTGGGAAAGCATATAAATCAATCATGCTTGTATACCAAAAAATTGGATTTGCCCTGTCAGATTTGATCCATCTTAAAACATCATTGCGAAATTGAATATACTTCAACAAACCTCCCTTTGCAGGTTTATTATTAAGTCTATCCCAACCAGTCCTGATCTTTCGCGCAGAAACATAAACGTTAATAGATCTAAAGTGCGGCTCTAAAACATCCTTGACAAATGCCTCTTCGGAGCTACCTTCAACAATGAAATTCAAATGTTTCATGGACGCCCTCCAATAATATTTTTTTCCCAAATCTGTCCGGTTGAAAATTCCTCCAGATAAACTTCAAGCCTTTTACTATCTGGGCGTGTATATTCAGAACTTCTTAGTTTTCGATCAATAACGACCAGATCATCCAATTCAAAATTATTGACCAGGCTGATAGACTGAGTAGCAATAAACACCTGACAATTAGAAGATGCAGCCTTTATCAGACCAGCCACATTTGTGCGAGAAGACTAATCAATGCAATTGTTCTCAACATTCCATCGGATGCCTGTCCTGCATTAAAAACCTTGTTCGTTCCTTTCTCTTTCCATCTTAAGAGAATCTGTCCAAATTCATCATACAGCTCGAAATCATCAAAAAATGGTAGAACAAGACGAATGTATTTTATTATACGTAAGTAATACGCCTTTTCTTCATTTTGTAAACGGAAAAGGAAGCTCCCCAGATTCTCTCCATTTTGTCTTAACCATCTACCATCAGAAATGGACCATTTAAGACGCATGGGGGCAGTATCGCTTGTATTATGAAACTGATAAACAATTAGTTTCCTTAGAAGGTTTAAAATTGTTGTGGCTGTTTGGTTATTTACCTCAGGTAGGCGTGCCTCTTCATGTCCAACCCCGCAGGAGCTCCAACGAGGTTTTCCTTGAATGTGATTTGCAGCGAATCGATACTTTTCTTCTCTGAAAACCAGTTTGTCAGGTTTTGCGAACATCAAGCCAAAAGAGTACTCATTGATACCCGAAGTAGTTTCTATTTGAATCTTAGCATCAATACTTTTCGTTGTATCAGCTCCATCGTGCAGAATGTCGTTGGCCCCACCCAAATAGGCTACATGTTCTTGTAACTTACCATCTGAGTTTAACATCCAGCTTAGAAACTTGAAAAAAGAAATGAAGTTGCTTTTCCCGGATCCATTAGGTCCAATAAGCACATTAATTGGCCGAGGTGTAAATCCTTCAATGCTTTTGATGCTTTTATAGCCTTTAATTGTGAAAGATTTAAGCTTTATATCCGACATTATTTTGATTATTAAATAATAATGCAAATATACGCGTTTTGCGTAATGAGTTGGTAGTGTTCCAATCAGTGTGTCCGGAGTAACAGGTCTTCATCGAAATATTACATCTTACAATTACACTTCTCAACCCATTTTTCCGGATTACGAAAGCAATCTCAAGAATTGCCGGTGTAGATCCAGAAAATTGCCTGAGTCATCCGGGAATAACACCTCCCCCTAATTGGCGAAGCCTTGCAATCACAACAACTTTTCGGCAATCGTCCCCGGATTGGCGGGGCATTGAAACCGCAACAGCTTTAAATGCTCAGCAGGGACCCTTAGTCTCTTTCTACTCTACGTCCTGTCTTAATACAGCCTTACAATTATGGAATTGGATTCCAAAATTGTAAAGAAAAATTTTGATTCGGGGAGTATAATTATCAATTCGTGTCTATAGAAAATTATCCTTCAGAAGAGTGTAATTACTTAATATTCTTACTATCTTGCTGTTGTCTGTTTCGCTGCAGACATCTGTTCTTATTTTGAATTGTGGTTTGCCTGTTCAATCATTAAATCTCAAACAAATGAAAGCAGATACAGGAATTAGTAGTTACTCCGTGAAAATTGCCGGAAGTATAATCAGTGTAATAAGCCTGA